>NZ_JBHVPH010000014.1:49893-57703 GCF_042887425.1 Kitasatospora sp. NPDC057940 | reverse complement strand
AAGGGCAACCGCCACTACGGGTGGGCGGGCATGACGTGCTGCACCTGGCCGTTGCGATCCTCGGCCACCCCGGAGGACGACCGCCACCGGTGGCGCCACGTCAGGAGGCCGTCCGTGGTCCTGTTGCGATCCTCGGCCACCCCAGAGGGCGACCGCCACCTCACGCGGCACCGTCACCGCACCGCCCCACGTCAGGTTGCGATCCTCGGCCGCCCGGAGGGCGACCGCCACAGCAGGTCCGGGCGGTCGATGTACGCCCGCATGTCGGTGTTGCGATCCTCGGCCGCCCCGAAGGACGACCGCCACTCCCGGGACAAGTGCTGGGCGAAACTGGCGGCGGTGTTGCGATCCTCGGCCGCCCATAAGGGCAACCGCCACGTCTCCGTCCTTCACCGCCTTGCGGTAGGCAACGAGGTTGCGATCCTCGGCCACCCCGGAAGGCGACCGCCACTGCGGGTGGACGTCGTCGGCGCCCACGGGCAACGGGTTGCGATCCTCGGCCACCCCGAAGGACGACCACCACCCGGGGGTGCGCCGCGTAGGCGCGGGACAGGTGCGGGTTGCGATCCTCGGCCGCCCCGCAGGACGACCGCCACCCGGCGACGGCCACATGGTCGTCATCATGGAACAGACGTTGCAATCCTCGGCCACCCCGAAGGACGACCGCCACCATGGCCTGGTCGACCAACGGCATGCCGACCGCGACGTTGCGATCCTCGGCCACCCCAAAGGGCGACCGCCACCATGGCCCACCGGGAGGGCACGCAGACCCCGCTGTGGTTGCGATCCTCGGCCACCCCGAAGGACGACCGCCACCGGTGGATGCGGTACGGCGCGCGGGCCTCGACGCCGTTGCGATCCTCGGCCGCCCCGGAAGGCGACCGCCACGTCCACTCGCCGTGCGACTGCTGGCCCGCAGTTTTGTTGCGATCCTCGGCCACCCAGAAGGACGACCGCCACTTCCTGGCCGGGCCGGAGGCGGACGCCTGGCAGGTGTTGCGATCCTCGGCCACCCCAAAGGGCGACCGCCACACCCGTCCCGCTGACCACGCCCGGGGGCACCTCGTGTTGCGATCCTCGGCCACCCCGGAGAGCGACCGCCACCTGGCCCACCTCGTCCACCCCTACGAAGACGACCCGTTGCGATCCTCGCCCGCCCAGGAGGGCGAGCGCCACTGGTCAGGATGAGGCCGGCTGTGGGTGTTGCGATCCTCGCCCACCCAGGAGGGCAACCGCCACGACAGCGCCGGGAATCCCGGAGGCACAGAACAGGTAGTTGCGATCCTCGGCCGCCCCGAAGGGCGACCGCCACGCCATGCCGGCCTCTCCGTCCGCTGGCCCTTCAAGGGGTTGCGATCCTCGCCCGCCCAGGAGGGCGACCGCCACGCGGCAACCGCCGCCGGAAACAGGGTGTCCGGGTCGTTGCGATCCTCGGCCGCCCCGCAGGGCGACCGCCACACCCCCCCCCGCTTCGGGTGGCCCCCCAGCCCAGACGTTGCGATTCCTAGGCCGCCCCGGAGGGCGACCGCCACGACCCCGATCGAGGAGATCCGCAGGCCGGAGCCGGTGTTGCGATCCTCGGCCGCCCCGGAGGGCGACCGCCACAGCTCGGTGGGCATCGGAAGCGCCTCCTTCAATGCGTTGGGATCCTCGGCCGCTCCGGAGGGCGACCGCCACTCCGGAGGACACCATCGTCGTCCGAGTCGTGGATGTGTCGCGATCCTCGGCCGCCCCGGAGGGCGACCGCCACCGCTCGGCGCGCTGCCGGTCGGCATGGGCCTGCCCAAGTTGCGATCCTCGGCCGCCCCGGGGGGCGACCGCCACCGGCGAACTGCTCGCGGAGTTCGGCGCCGTTGCGGAGGTTGCGATCCTCGGCCGCCCCGGGGGGGCGACCGCCACACCTGTGGCATTCGGGCTTGCCGCGGCGTGGTCGCCGGGGCGAGGAGGCCCTTGCGGGTGTTGCGATCCTCGGCCGCCCCGGAGGGCGACCGCCACATCTCGTGCGGGGTGAGGCCGAAGACCTCGTCGGGGTTGCGATCCTCGGCCGCCCCGGAAGGCGACCGCCACCAGCCGCACCGCGGCCATCAAGGCTAAGAACCAGGCGTTGCGATCCTCGGCCACCCCGGAGGGCGACCGCCACCCCGCATCCCGCTGTTGTACGTCTCGTCGAGGGCGTCGTTGCGATCCTCGGTCGCCCCGGAGGGCGACCGCCACACTGACCGAGCAGCGAGAACTTGGGTTCTGATTCAGGATTCTGGGACGTTGCGAGGTCGCGGATGCATCAGGACCGGACATTCTTGCTTCGGTGCGGTCCGCGTGTCGCGTGCACACTTCGGGTTCCGAACCATGACCGCCGCAGTCGGACCAACGGCAGTACGGTCCCGGGCATCGGGGGTCTGATCGATATGGAGGAGTCAAGCAGCGAAGTGACGCCCCTGTGGGCACACAGCCGGAACCTACCAGGCCAGCACCACATCCTGGAGGAGCACCTGCCCGGATCGGCCGCCCTGGCACGAGAGTTCAACGCCTCCGGATCGGCAGCCGCCCATCCCGGGTGGTGGTCGGACGGACCCGGCCGGCCTATGTCTCCAGCAAGTCAGCGAGTCCCAGATAGTCGGCCGTCGGGTGCCGGGACCGGTGACCATGAGAAGTCCATGCAGGTCGCATCATGTGGCACTGCGAAGTCCCCCGCCGTCCGCCGAATGTAACGCCCCGGGACCAGCCTGCTTTATCGGAACTCACCGAGCGCAGGCAGTAGGGGCGGCGCCGCGGCTCTGCGCCCTGATGGGTTCCCGCCTGGGAACCCATGCCGAAAATCGTAGTGGGTTCCCGTACAGGAACCCAGGAACGGCTCGACTGATGCGTGCTTTGGGTGTGGTGCCGCGCTGTTGGGGCGGCACCACACCCACCCGGTGCCTACTCGTCGTCCTCGTCGTCCTCTGACTCGGCAGTCCACCAGAGGTCGATCCGGTAGGACTCCAGTACTTCTCGGTGGGCGGCAAAGACCGCGTCCGAGTCGAGTCGTCCCTCCGGGGTGTCGAGCTGGGCCCCATCTTGATCCCCTCTCAGCCCCGCCGGCGTCCCCTCGGGCGGATAAGCTCTGCTCGGGCGATCCCCTCCCATGACGAGTCGTCAGTGGCTCGCCTGTGGCCCGTCTTTGGCGAATCGTGCCGAAGGCACCGCCCGGCCGTGTCGGCTGGGCAAGAGGGGAGGGCGCATGACCGAGTTCGAGTCCGACCGGCCCGCACGCGAGCCGGAGCCGGAGAAGGAGCGAGGCTCGGAGCAGGCCGACGGCCTGGCTCCGGGCGGAGAACCGGATCCGCAGGAGGAGAGTTCGGGAAAGCGCCGCGGTGAGCGCGTTCGCCTGCTCCACATGGCACTGCGATGGGGGTGGCGGGCGATCGAGCTCTGGCAGCTGCTGAGGGACCTCGGGTTCCTGAAGTAACTGCCACGCACGATGGCCCAACCGGGGACCGGTCGGGCCATCGCCAGTGCGACTGCGGTTAGCATCACCCTGCAGGAAAGAGTTGGGCCTGTCCCGGTAGTCCTGGTGCTAGAGACACCAGGCGGGGTGGGCCCTTCTCTGTGCCAGATACACACGGCCCAGGCCGTGTGTCAACGGGCAGCACGACCATACCGTGTTGATGCAAAAAACTTGCCGCGAGGGGACCCCTCACTTCAAGTTTTTAGCACTGTTTGCCAGCCTCCATCATCGAGCCTTCCATGCCCTGGCCTGCACGGATTCGGCCTCCGGACATTGCGCGCCGCGACGCGCGGACAGCAGCTCGCACACGACTGGTTCCGGGAGCCCAACCGCGCATCATCCGGCCCGGGTTGGCCATCGACGCCACCGGCAACAGGTCGTGACGTGCAGGTCAATACGCCGGGCGGTCGTGCCTGCCCCACAGGGGACGCGCGGCCAAGGAGCAGCTCGTCGCACATATCTGCGAGGTCACTCCCGCGGGTGACGCTGGGCAAAGCCCTCGCCGACACGCCGCCTGGCGGATTACGTAATCCGTCGACCTGGACCCGGTGTACGGCACCGAGCCCAACGCCCGACACGGCTCCAGATACCCCCGCTCTCAGCAACGGTTAGCCCAGATCAGTGACTCCTCCTGAGGGGCGCACAGTGTGGTCCTGACGTGGCGGCAGCTGACGCAGCGTGGCTGAAACAGAGGGCGGCCCGTTCGTCGTGGTTCCACACGATGCTCTGTCGTACTGGTCGGCAACGGAGGGCGGCTACGACCGGGCCTGCGAAGTGGTGGAACTGGTCGGTGTCCTCGCGCTCCCTGGTGACGCCGAGGCGCTCGTCCTCGGAGATGAACCACTCTCCACCGCCTACCTTTCCGAGCACCGAGTCCTCGTCCACTGATGCTACGCAGAAAGTTCGGAAGGCGTCGCTGGCATCGTCCTGTCCGGACATCCCACCGCCGAGTGGGAAGGAGGACCTGTGCTGAAACCCACGAGCGAGCTCGTCATGTTCGACTCCGCCTACTTCGGCACCGCGACGGTCGACCTTCGCTCTCTCGCAGCAGTCAGCGCCCGTCGGTTGCCCGGTCTGGCGCTATCTGGCGGTGCGTCAGAATGGCCTGACGCCCGGCGGCGTTGCCGAGCAGATCACCGGAGGTACGGCTTCATGACCCGCTACAGCACCGACCCCGCACGGCGCGAGCTGATCGCCGCATGGGGAACCGGCGAGGGCGACCTCGCAACCCGTGTCGCTGCGGTCCCGGCCGGCACGGACACCGCCACGCTCATGCGGCTGGCCCGCACCCTCACCCACCTGTCCGAGGCCGCGTGGCGTACCTATACCCACCCGGCCAGCGCCGCCGCGTCCACGGATCCCAACTCCGAGGGCTGGCGCCGTGAGGAGGAACGCAAGTCCTTCGACGAGGTCCCCGGCGCCATCACCCAGCCCAATCTCCCCCAGGACGGCATGCTCGACGTCGAGTACAGCCCTCTGGTCGAGTCCGCGCACCGCGCTGGCCGAGCCCTGCACGCCATCGCCAACGCGGACCTCACCGCCGCCGTCCTCGCCGAGACCGCCATCGAACTCGCCGCTGTGGAGAACGCCGAACTCGGTGACCTCGCCGGCCGCGCCCGCCAGGCCGTCCTCCTCAGCCGCGAAGGCGCCTCCCCCGTCCAGGTCGCCGCCGCCGACCGCCTCCTCGAACAGGACCCCTTCGGCCTCGCCTCACTGTTCACCGACATCGACCCCACCGCCGCCGCCGTCGCCGCAGCCCACTGGCTCGCAGCCGCAGCCGAGGTCACCGCCGAAGCCGCCGGCCACTCCCCCACCGCCGTGCTCCTCGAAGCCGACAACATCGAAGCCCTCCCCCACGAAACCCCCACCCTCGTCCTCGAACTCCTCGAAGCCGGCGCCTCCCCCTACGACGCCGTCACCGGCCTCGTCCGCCACGCCCTCCACATCGCCGACGGCCTCCTGCCCGACCCCGCCGGCCTGCGCGAACAACTCGACAACATCGACGACGACCTCGCCGAGCACACCGGCCCCGGCACCGACCCCGAGGACACCGGCCTGCGCCTGACCCCGCTCGACCCTAAACGCCCCGCCCCCGACCTCCTCGAAGACCTCCTCGCCGGCATCCACGGCTGCTGGCTCCTCCACGAGGAGTACGACGAACTCGACGACGAGGACGGCTTCGGCGACGACGGCCAGGACGATGAGCACACCGGACAGGCCGGCATCGACCGCAGGCGGTTCGCCCACCTCGTCCGCGAAGCCGCAGCCGCCCACCACGACCGGCTCATCTGACCACCCGTCGGCACCCACCCCGTCCGCCGACGACCGCCCGCCTCACCAAGCCACCTTGCACACCCTCTCGATAGTCACTCTTGGTGACATTCTGGGCTCGGGCCTCCCCTCTGTCTGGCGGCTCCGGGTGCCAGCGCTCGATCTGTGGACACCCGAACTCACATCAGGGACAGTCGGCATTCGCACTCACACCCAGGTCGATACTACTCAGAGTAATCATCCTGACTCACATGTCTGACACTCAATCAGATCCGGGAATTCCGCCACCTCGGAAAGCCGCCGAATTTCCACCACCCACCGAAGCAGGCCGATCGGCCTCACGAGCGGGAATAGGCACTCCCAATTCAATCCGATTTCCGGAGGAATTCGATAAGCTCAGAGCACCCCAGAAAGCGCTCGCAGCCCCCGCCGAGCCGAACTACCCGCCGGCGCCACACCCTGACCGCTCCGCATCCCAAGGCACCCGTCCAGTCGCCGTCAGTGACGACCTGCGCGGATGGCGGGGCGTCGGGCGTGGTCCACAAGGCCGCGAGCCGCTTGAGGGAGCCTCGGGCGACTTGAGCGCAGGTCAAGGGATCGCACCAGGTCAGCGTCATCGAGAGCCTCTGGTGGTCGCACCGTGGTCCCGCCGTCCACCGCGAATCCGCGCACACGGGACGAGAATGGAAGGACCCGTAAAACCGCCACTCCCCGTGAAGTGATCACCATGCGCTCCTCCGCCAGGCGGGGTCGCGTCTACCGCCGCTGCGGCTGCCGCGACCAGCACCGCAAACAGCTCGGCGCCCGCTGCCCTCACCTCGCCACCGATCCCCACCACGGCACCTGGACCTTCGCCGTCGACAGCCACACCGCCATCGACGGCAAACGCCACACCGTCCGCCGCGGCGGCTACCTCAAGAAGAAATCCGCCAAGAAAGCCCTCCACCGCTACCTCGACGGCGAGCGCACCGACATCGCCCGCGACCCCGACCAGAGCGTCGCCGACTACCTCGACGAGTGGTTCCACGCCAAACAGACCGAACTGAAGCCCACCACCGCCTCCCACTACCGCAGGTACGTGTACGACGACCTCATCCCCGCCTTCCGGACCATCCTCCTCGACGACTTCCGGCGGCCCCACATCCGTGCCTTCGCCGACGACCAGCTCGGCCACGGCCGCGGCCGGGTCACCGTCCACCGCATGCTGTGCACGCTCTCCAGCGCCCTCGGCGACGCCGTCCGGGCCGGCCGCCTACGCCGCAACGTCGGCCGCCCCCTGGTCATCCGCCGACCCCGCCGCGCCGACCGAGTCGAGTGGACCGTCGACCACGCGGCCGCGTTCCTGCGCTACGCCCACGGCGCCGACCCCCTGATCGCCGACCTCGCCGAACTCCTCATCGGCTCCGGCATCCGCAAAGGCGAGGCCCTCGCCCTCCACGAAGACGACGCCTACCTCGACAAACGCTTCATGTACATCCGCTGGACTCTCTCGGCCATCGACAACAACGAGCTCGTCTTCACCGAACCCAAGACCCGCTCCAGCCGCAACTGGGTCGCGCTGTCGGACCGCGCCACCGCGGCGATCGCCCACCGCCTCGCCCCCGACACCTTCCGCGGCCCCAACCCCACCCCCGGGCACGGCCTGGTCTTCCACCGCCACGGCCGCCCGCTCCACCCCTCCTACGTCCTACGCCGCTTCCACCGCCTCTGCCGCGAAGCCGGCGTCCCCGTCATCGGCGTCCACGACCTGCGCCACCTGGCCTGCGCCCTGGCCGTGGACGAGCACGTGCCGCTGCCGATCGTCTCCAAGACGCTGCGGCACTCCACCTTCTCGACCACAGTCGACGTCTACCACTACCTGACCATCCAGGCCGTCCGCGAAGCCGTCGACGCCATCAACCACGCCCTCGACAACGCCGACCACACCGCCCTGTACGGCCACCGCGCCACCCGGATCCCCCGCCACCTGGCCTGCGCCCTGGCCGTGGACGAGCACGTGCCGCTGCCGATCGTCTCCAAGACGCTGCGGCACTCCACCTTCTCGACCACAGTCGA
>NZ_JBHVPH010000014.1:0-49794 GCF_042887425.1 Kitasatospora sp. NPDC057940 | reverse complement strand
CAGGCCGTCCGCGAAGCCGTCGACGCCATCAACCACGCCCTCGACAACGCCGACCACACCGCCCTGTACGGCCACCGCGCCACCCGGATCCCCCGCAGCCCGCACACACCCCGGCTGACCACCCGCCAGACACAGAAGGCAACACAGCGTCGCCAGAAATCAACCAAGCCGACCCGCCGGGACCACACTGCGACCACCAGATGACGGAACAACAGAAAGGCCGCCCCCACCTCTCGGTGGAAACGACCTCCGACCTGCGTAAACGCTGGTCGGGACGACAGGATTTGAACCTGCGACCCCTTGACCCCCAGTCAAGTGCGCTACCAAGCTGCGCCACGTCCCGTGGTCTCGGTGCCCGGTAGCGGGGCCTGGGGGGCTCTGCTGTGGGCTTCTCGACCTTGTCTCCGGTTGTCCCGGCGACGTGGAAAACAATACAGCACGTGGAGGGGTGCTCGCTGCCGGGTTGGGCGTGGGTGGGTCGGGGGCGGGTCGGGGTGGGTCAGGGGGTGGGGTGGCGGGCGTCGTAGGTGAGGAAGGCGGGGCGGCGGGCGGCGAGGAGGAGGACGGCGGCGACGCAGGCGAGGCCGCCGGTGATCACGGAGGTGGCGGGGTTGGTGAGGGCGGCGACGGCACCGGACTCGAAGTCGCCGAGGCGGGGCCCGCCGGCGACGACGACGATGAAGATGCCCTGGAGGCGGCCGCGCATCTCGTCGGGGGCGGCGACCTGCATCATCGTGTTGCGGAAGATCATGCTGACGGTGTCGGCGCAGCCGGCGACCGCGAGCAGGAGGAGACCGAGCCAGAGGTTGTGGAGGGCGCCGAAGGCGGCGATGGCGAGGCCCCAGGCGGCGACGGCGACGAGGACGGCGGCGCCCTGGCGGTGGATGCGGCCGACCCAGCCGGAGAAGAGGGCGCCGGTGAGGGCGCCGACGGCGGGGGCGGCGACCAGGAGGCCGACGGTGCGGGCGTCGCCGCCGTAGAAGGTGACCGCGATGGCGGGGAAGAGGGCGCGCGGCATGCCGAAGATCATCGCGGCCAGGTCGGCGAGGAAGCTGGTGCGCAGGTTGGGCTGCTCGCGCAGGAAGCGGAGGCCGTCGAGGACGGAGGCGCGGCCCTTGCGGTCGCCGAGCGGGCGCATGGCGGGCAGGCGCCACATCGCGTAGAGGGTGCCGGCGAAGGCGACGGTGTCGACCAGGTAGGCGGCCTGGGTGCCGTAGGCGCCGATGAGGACGCCGCCGAGCATCGGTCCGATGGTGAGGCCGAGGTTCATGCTGACGGTGTTCAGCGCGTTCGCCGCGGGGAGCTGGTGGCTGGGGACCAGCCTGGGGATCATCGCGGAGCGGGCGGGCGAGCTGAGGGCGAAGAAGCCGGCCTGGGCGGCGACGGCGGCGTAGAGGACGGCGACCTGGCCGAGGCCGGCCAGGGCCTGTACGGCGAGGACGGCGGAGACGGCGGCGAGCCCGGCCGAACCGATCAGGCCGAGCTTGCGCCGGTCGACGGTGTCGGCGATCGCGCCGCCGTAGAGGCCGAAGGCGACGAGCGGGAAGAAGGAGAAGAGGCCGACCAGGCCGGTCGCGAAGGCGGAGCCGGTCTCGTCGTAGACCTGGACGGAGACGGCGACGGCCGTCATCTGCTGGCCTATGGAGGAGACCGCCTGCCCGAACCAGACCCGGCGGTAGTCGGGGTGGTCGCGCAGCGGGCTGAGGTCGGCGAAGGCCCGCCGGTACCAGGGGAGGGCCTCGGTTCCGGCCGGCGGGGAGGAGGCGTCGGAGGGTGGCTCCTCCGCCGAAGAGGCGGCAGCGGCCTCGGCGGCATCGGGCGCCGGGGCAGGGGCAGGCGTCGGGGCGGGGTCGGACGCCGGGGCTGGATTGGCAGGATGATTGGTCGACACAACCCTCCATGGTCCGCCCCGGCCTCCCCGCTCCCCGCACCGGGGCCGGGCAGCGGCCCGTCCTACCTGGTCAGGACCTGCTTCTCCCCCGCCTCCACCGCGAAGTCGAGCCGGTTGCCCGGCGGCGGGAACGGGCAGATGAAGTGGTCCGCGAAGGCGCACGGCGGCAGGTAGGCCCGGTTGAGGTCGAGGACGGTGCGGCCGTCCGCGTCCGGTGCGGGGAGGGTGATGAAGCGGAACCGGTAGGTGTCGGTGCCGCTGGTCGCGTCCGCGATGACGCCGGTGAGGCGGTCGCCGGAGCGGGTGACGGTCAGCGTGCGGTGCTCGCCGGCGACGGTGAAGGCGATCTGCCCGGTGACGGCGAGCGGGCGCTCCTTGCCGTCCGCGTTGGGGACGAGCACGGACTGGGCGCCGTCCTCCTCGAACGGGGTGAAGACGGCGGGGACGGCCCACTCCGGCGAGTACGGGTAGGCGGAGATGCCCGCGAAGGCCGTCCGGCGCGGCGCGGCCGGGTCGAAGACCCGCAGGGCGAGCTCGCCCTCGCGCTCGATCGGGACGAGCAGGACGTCGCCGAGGGTGGCGGTGTCGGCGGCCGGATCGGTGTCGGGGCGGAGCAGCGCCTCGCCGTCGACCGGGCCGTCGGCGCCGCCGACGGTGATGCCGTCCGCGGCCACCGCCCGGACCCGGACGCCCTCGGCGTCGGCCCACCAGCGCCCGGGCAGGCCGACGATCTCGGCGGGCTCGGGCTCCAACCAGTGCGTGCCGGTGAGTGCGAGCTGGCCGTGTGGCGCGCTCACCGACGCCGCCCGGCCGTCACTCCAGTGCTTCCAGTCCTCCGCGGCCGTCGCCGTCATCGGTACACCCTCCCACTGCGGTTCTCGGACGGCTCGCTGTTCGGGCCGTCCCACTCGGTCACCCACCACAACGCCGCACGCCCGGACGGATCATTCCCGCCTGCCGGAACCGCCACGGAGCGGCCACAGGACGGCAACACGGCGTCACGACGGCAACACCACGGACACGACGCCCGCCCTGTCAGCTGCCGCCGCCCAGCGGCCGGAACAGCCCCTCCTGCATCACGGACACCACCAGCCGTCCGCTCCGGTCGAAGATCTGCCCGCGCGCGAGGCCGCGCCCGCCGTGGGCGATCGGGGACTCCTGCTGGTACAGCAGCCAGTCGTCCGTACGGAACGGGCGGTGGAACCACATCGCGTGGTCCAGCGAGGCCATGTCGAAGTGCCGGGTGCCCCAGAGCGGCTCGACGGGGGCGCGGACGGCGTCGAGCAGCGTCATGTCGCTGGCGTAGGTGAGGGCACAGACGTGGATCAGCGGGTCGTCCGGCAGCGGGCCGTCCGTCCGCAGCCAGACGCCGCTGCGCGCCTCGACCCCGGCCAGCTCCTCCTTCGTCCAGCGCAGCCGGTCGACGTAGCGGATGTCGAAGGGCTGGCGGCGGCTGATGAACGGGGGGAGTTCGCCGAGCCGGGAGCCGACCTCCTCCAGCGCGCTGGGCAGGTCCTCGGGCGCGGGGACGTCCGGTATGGGGTGCTGGTGCTCGATGCCGCCCTCTTCGGGGCGGTGGAAGTCGGCGGTGAGGGCGAAGATCGGCCGACCGCCCTGGATGGCGAGCACCCGGCGCGTGGTGAAGGAGCGGCCGTCGCGGATCCGGTCGACCTGGTAGACGATCGGCACGCCGGGCACCCCGGGGCGCAGGAAGTAGGCGTGCAGCGAGTGGACCGGGCGGTCGCCGTCCACCGTGCGCCCGGCCGCGACCAGCGCCTGCCCGGCGACCTGGCCGCCGAACGTCCGCTGCAGCGCCTCCTCGGGACTGCGCCCGCGGAAGATGTTCAGTTCGATCTGCTCCAGGTCGAGCAGGTCGACAAGGTCGTCGACGGGGGTACCCATGCGTGCGCTTCCTCTCCAGGCCCACGGCCCCGGCGGAGGTCTTCCGCCCGGCTCCGGCGCCCGTCCTGATCGAATTCTCCAACCCACTCGAATTCTCCGGCGACCGGGGTCATTCCCACTCACCGGGCCGAAGGAGCCGATTCACTCGAACGAGTAAGCGATCGGCGATCGAGCAGTAACGGAGAGGAGCGGTCACCAGGCGGACGAACGCCCGCCCGGGCTCAGGCCTCCCCCGCCGCCAGCCCCGACTGCCGCACGGTGATGTTGAGCCGGCCGACCAGACCCAGCGCCGGATCCGCCGTGCCGGGCAGCGTGCGCACCACACCGTGGTACGCGAACCGGGCCGGGCCGCCGAACACCAGCAGGTCTCCGCTGCGCAGCTCCAGGTCGGTCCACGGGCGGGTCCGGGTCTCGGTGTTCCCGAGCCGGAACACGCAGGCGTCGCCGAGCGAGAGCGAGACCACGGGCGCGTCGGTCCGCTCGTCGCGGTCCTGGTGGAGGCCCATCTTCGCGCCGTGCGGGTAGTGGTTGACGAGCGCGATGTCGGGTTCGTACGACGCGGCACCGGCGATCTGCCGGGCGTCCGTCCCGTAGGCGTCGGCGACGGCCCGGCGGGCGAGGAGGTCGAGTTCGGGCGGGAACGGCTTGACGGGCGTGCCGTCCTCCGCGTCCCTCCGATAACCGTACGGATACCAGTGCCATCCGAGACTGACCATCCGTACGGACATCATCCCGCCGGTGGGCATCCGCACGGCGTGCAGACCGGCCGGTGGGCGGGCCCACTCCCGGCAGGCGGCGACCAGGCGCAGCTGGGCATCGGCGTCCAGCCAGCCGGGGAGGAGGACGGCACCGGGGGCGGGCTCCACGCGCCCGCGCGCGGCAGCGGACCCCGACCGGCCGCCCGGGGCGGCACCGGGCAGGTCACCGAACAGTTCGCCCTGGATCACCCCACCATCCTCCCGCACCGCCACGGCCGAAGCCCGGCCGGCCTCAGGAACCCGGACCGCCCCCGGAGGTCGGACGGCCACCGGAGGTCGGGCTGCCACCGGGGCTCGGGCTGCCACCAGGGGCCGGCGATCCGCCGATCAACCCCAGCTCCCGCGCGCAGTCCGGCCACGCCTCCCAGCCCTGCCGTCGGAGGATCTCCTCGCCGACCGTCGTCTGCTCCCCGCGGCTCGCGTGGTCCGGCCGGTCGGCGAAGCGCAAGCCGCCCGCGAGCTCCCAGGTGGGCGGCCAGATCTGCAGGCCGCCGTAGTAGCCGTTGCCGGTGTCGGCCTGCCAGTCGCCGCCGCTCTCGCACTCGGCGAGGCCGTCCCACACGACGTCCGCGACCCGGACCGCCGCACCGGCCCGCTCCCAGGGGATCGCCGCCGACCCCGCCAGCAGCACCACGGCGACGCCCAGCCGAAGTACGACCCGGCACATACGCTCATCACACGGAGGCGGCACAGCAGCCGACCCTAGGCCGGCCGCCGCATGACCCTCCCCAACGACACTCCGAACGCGCCGAACGGGCCAGAATCACCAGAACGCCAGAAACGCCAGAAGCACCGGAAACGCCAACGGCCGCTCCCCCGCACAGCGGAGAAGCGGCCGTGGTACCAGCACAGCGCCGGGGCCGGGAGGCCCGCTGAACCGACCTCAGGCCGGGGACCTCGGACAGCCGACATCAGGCGGCAGACCCCGGAGAGCCGGTGTCAAACCCTCAGCTGCCCGAACACTCAGCGACTCAGAGGCTCAGCTGCTCAGAGGCTCAACTGATCAGACGCTCAGGGTCTGGCCCGGGAGGATCAGGTCGGGGTTGCCACCGATGACCTTGGCGTTGTTCTTGTACAGGTCGTGCCAGTCCAGGCCCTGCGCGGCGGCGATCGAGCTCAGGGTGTCACCGGACTTGACGGTGTAGCTGTCGCCCTTGGCCGGCTTGGCGTCGTTCGAGCCGTTCCAGCCCTTGGCGCCCTTGGCGGCGTCGTTCTTCGGCGCGGCCTTCGGCGCGACGTCAGCCTTCGGCGCAGCGGCGGCCTTCGGGGCGGCGGCCTTCGGCGCGACATCGGCCTTCGGCGCAGCGGCGGCCTTCGGGGCCTGGGTCTGCGCCGGCTTGGCGGCCGGGGCAGCCGGCTTGGCGGCGGTCGAACCGGCAGCCGAACCGGCCGAGGTGTCGACGGCCGCCGGGGCGCCGCCCTTGGTCAGGCCGGCCTTGACGGAGCACACGGGCCAGGCGCCCGGGCCCTGCGAGGCGAGGACCTTCTCGGCAACGGCGATCTGCTGCGCCTTGGTGGCCTGGTTGGCCTGCGAGGCGTAGGCGGTGCCGCCGAAGGCGGCCCAGGTGCTGGAGGTGAACTGCAGTCCGCCGTAGAAACCGTTGCCGGTGTTGATGGCCCAGTTGCCGCCGCTCTCGCACTGGGCGACGGAGTCCCAGGTGGAGACGGAGGCGGCGGAGGCCGAGGTGGCCGTGACGAGGCCGGCCACCGGCAGGGCCGCGACAGCGGCGCCCGCCACGACGGCCATCCGGACGCGGTTGCGCTTGGTGGCCGTGGAGGTGGTGGCAGCGGCGGTCTCGTGACGGAAGGTCATGGGGTTCCTCTCGAAAGCCCCGGGCGGGCATGCGGAACCAGGCCCTGGAGAGGGCCGCGTTCACTTGCCGCGTCCGTCGGGCGACCGTGCACGTGTCGGACGTGCCGCTTGCCGCCCCGGCCACCCAGCCGCTCACCGGCGACCTGTTCGAGCGATCGCATCGGCGGGCACCTGCCGCATCCGGCGGGAAACCGGAGGGGCGGTGCGTCGGGGGTGAACCCGGGTGGCGCTCGTTGCGCCGCCAATGAAGCTACGAGCCGGTCGGCGGGGAAACCAAAACTCCACCGGTCTGCCCAGCTCAGCCAAGGGTTACCGGCGGTAATGACCACACAATCCCGCCCGAAATGCCCGTTTTAGCCATCGATTCGTAGATCAAACATCACGGCGGCGTGACTCACCTCACCGTTTCATTCCGGCAGGCCTGCCACCGACATCGACACATTGCGACCACGAGAACACGCGGCGCGGTCGGATCAGAGGCAATTCCCGTCAGCCTCGTCGACCACCCGTGACGCCTGACACAAGGGCCCGTTGGTCATGGCGACCTCCCCGTATCCGCCCCCCGACCGCCAACCGCACCCACCAAGAGGAGAACCCGTGCCGCGCATGCTCGACGTCAGCGACGAGGTCCGGTCCGAGATCGGCGACGACGAGGCGGACCGCCTCCTCGGCGGCGACCGCGCACCCGACAGCTACGAATGCACCTCCTGCCGCACCTCCGGCGACACCCACGCGGAGCCCACCAGCACCGTCCTGTTCGTCGGCGAGGAGACCGCCGTACTCGCCTTCGCCCACGCCCGCTGCATCCCGTCCCAGGTGGTGCCGGTGGCCGAGGAGCAGTTGGTCGGCGCCGTCCGCAGCATCAGCCAGGCCCAGACCAGCGCCCCGGCCGGCGCCCCGGCCGCGCCCGCGCACCCGCTGGTGCCCATTCCCGCGCCGACCCCGGCGACCGCCCCCACCGCCCAGCCCAGCGCACCGGGCCAGGCCGCCATCCTCGGCATCACCTGCGGGCTGGTGCTGCACGGCAAGGTCGGGCACGCCTCGCTGGTCGTCGAGCCGACCGGCCCGGTCGGGCGCCCCGGCAGCACCTCGGGCGAGGACGAGTTCCTCGACCTGCTCCAGGACGCCGGCTTCCAGGCCGTCACCGACCTCGACGAGACCCCGGACCAACTGGGCGGCTGGTCGGTCCTGGTGGCGATGGGCAAGCTGCACGCGATCCTGCAGCCCGCCGCCGCCGGCGGCAGCACCGGCTGGTGGCAGGCGCACCAGCCGCTCCAGGTCACCGACGCCTGGCGGATGGCCGCGAGCCAGCTCTCCGAGGTCACCATGTACGCCGTCCCGGCCGGGATGGTGGGCCGTCAGCCGCGCGAGGACCTGCTCCGCCAGGCGCTGGAGCGGGCGGTGGCACTGGGCCAGGTGGTCGCCGCCTCCCTCCCCCTCGCCGGCACCTGAGCCCCTCCGCACCCAGCCCCAGCCCCAGCCCCAGCCCCAGCGGCGCGCGCCCGACCCAGCCGCGCCCCCGCCCCCGCAGCACCCAGCCTCAGCCCCGCCCCAACCCATCGGCACCCAGCCCCAAGCCGCGCCCGACCCGCCGGCCCCCGGGCTCCACGCCCCGGCTCCGCACCCGCCGGAAGGCGGCCTCCCCCTCGGCACAAGCCGCCTTCCGGCCGGGCCCCGGCACCCCGCATCCCCCTGCCCCCTCACTCGTTGGCCCCTGTGTGTACAGCTACGACGTCTCCGCGTCCCCCGGCCGGTCCACCACCGCCCCCCGCTCGATCCCCGGCATGCGCCCGTCGTACGACGCGGAGCACCCGCACTCGACGACGCCGATCTACGACGAGCTGTACTCCGAGTACCGACGGCTGTTCCGCGCGCTCCCGGGCGACCGCTCGGGCGAGGAGGACCTGAAGTTCACCGGCTTCGCGGTCCGCGACGGCTACCCGGTGCTCGGCGAACCGCGCCCGTACCCGCCCCAGCACCAGGCCTTCCACAGCTACGGGGGCCAGGCGCCCGGCCTGCCGCAGTACATGCCGAACCAGCAGCACGGCCACTCCTCAGGGCACACCGCCAACCACACCACCAACCACGGCGCCACCGGCCACACCCACCACAACGCCGTCGGCCACACCCACCACGGCGTGATGGGACACACCGGCCACAACGCCCCTCAGCCTCAGCCCCACCCCCACGCCGAGCCCGCCGCCCCGACCAGCGACGGCTTCGGCCAGGCCACCTCAGCGGCCACCACCCCTCAGCACACCCCGCCCCCGCCGCCCCAGTTCACCAACGGCCAGGGCTGGGTGGCCGCCGGCTACCTCGGCCCGCTCCCGCACACGATGCCCGCGCCGCCCCCGGCCCCCGCCCCGGCCATGGGCACCGCCACCGGCGTCGCCACCGCCGCGCCCACCGGCGGCCGCCACCGCCAGATGCTCTCCCTCCCCCCGGGCCGCAACGGCGACCACCACTGAACCGCCCGCCGCGCACCACCCGCAGGGCGCCCGCACGCCCCCGTACACGCGCCTCCGTACACACGACGAGGGCCCCGCCACCACCGTGACGGGGCCCTCGCCCACACCTGCTGCCGGCACCCACCGACTACTGCCGGTGGATCACGACGTCCTACTTCCGCTTGCGCTTCTCCCGGACCCGCACCGAGATCGAGATCGGCGTCCCGACGAAACCGAACTCCTCACGCAGCCGGCGCTCGATGAAGCGCCGGTAGCCGGCCTCCAGGAAGCCCGAGGCGAACAGCACGAACCGCGGCGGACGGATGCCCGCCTGGGTGCCGAACAGGACGCGCGGCTGCTTGCCACCGCGGATCGGGTGCGGGTGGGCGGCCACCAGCTCGCCGAGGAAGGCGTTCAGCCGCGCGGTCGGGATGCGGGTCTCCCAGCCCTCCAGCGCGGTCTCGATCGCCGGGACGAGCTTCTCCATGTGCCGGCCGGTCTTGGCCGAGACGTTGACCCGGGGGGCCCACTGCACCTGGACGAGGTCGCGCTCGATCTCGCGCTCCAGGTAGAAGCGGCGCTCCTCGTCCATCTGGTCCCACTTGTTGTAGGCGATGACGACGGCGCGCCCGGCCTCGACGGCCATCGAGATGATCCGGGTGTCCTGCTCGGCGAGGGTCTCGCTGGCGTCGACCAGGACGACCGCGACCTCGGCCTTCTCCAGCGCGGAGGAGGTGCGCAGCGAGGCGTAGAAGTCGGCGCCGGCGGTCAGGTGGACGCGACGGCGGATGCCGGCGGTGTCGACGAACTTCCAGGTCTTGCCGGCGAGTTCGATCATCTCGTCGACCGGGTCACGGGTGGTGCCGGCCAGCTCGTTGACGACCACCCGCTCCTCGCCGGCGACCTTGTTCAGCAGGCTGGACTTGCCGACGTTCGGGCGGCCGATCAGCGCGATGCGGCGCGGGCCGCCGGGGGCGGCGTCGCCGAAGGTCTGCGGCGGGGCCTCGGGCAGCGCGTCCATGACGGCGTCGAGCAGGTCGCCCGAGCCTCGGCCGTGCAGCGCGGAGACGGGGAACGGCTCGCCCAGGCCCAGCGACCACAGGTAGGCGGCCTCGGCCTCGGTGGACGGGCCGTCGACCTTGTTGGCGCACAGCACGGTCGGCTTGCCGGCCCGGCGGATGAGCTTGATCAGGGCTTCGTCGGTGTCGGTGGCGCCGACGGTGGCGTCGACCACGAACAGCACCGCGTCGGCCTGCTCGATGCCGAGCTCGGCCTGCGCGGCCACCATCGCGTCGATGCCGAGGACGTCGATCTCCCAGCCGCCGGTGTCGACGACCTTGAAGCGGCGGCCGTTCCAGCTGGCCTCGTAGGTGACCCGGTCGCGGGTGACGCCCGGCTTGTCCTCGACGACGGCCTCACGGCGGCCGATGATGCGGTTCACCAGGGTCGACTTGCCGACGTTCGGGCGGCCGACGACGGCCAGCACCGGCAGCGGTACGTGCTCGGCGCCGTCGAAGCCGTCCACGCCGTCGACGTCGAAGCCTTCCTCGGCGGCGATGGCCATGAACTCGGCGTAGTCGGCGGCGTCCAGTTCACCGTGGCCGGTGTCGGAGTGCTCTGCGGTCATGTTCGTCTGTTCCGTTTCCCGGCGCGGCCCTTCCCAGGGGCGCGCCGTGCGTACCTGCCCCGCTCGGGGCAGCGCGATGGTTTTCTCCGCGGCACCTCGGCGGCACCGCAGCTCATTCGGCCGTTCCGGCCGTTCCGGCCGTTGTGGCCGTCCGGACCGGTCCGTCCTTCAGACCGGTCAGTCCTTTCAGACCGACGACATCCCGGCCCGCTCCTCCACCAGCGCGGCGATCCGGTCGATCACCTGCTCCAGGGTGAGCTCGCTGGTGTCCACCAGGACGGCGTCCGCGGCCTGGGCCAGCGGGGCCGTCTTCCGGGAGGAGTCGGCGGCGTCGCGGCGGGCGAGGTCGGCGGCCATCGTGGTGATGGTCGCCTCGTCGACGCCCTTGGCGCGCAGCTCGGCCGCCCGGCGCTCGGCCCTGGCCCGCTCGGAGGCGGTCAGGAACACCTTGACGGTGGCGTTCGGGAACACCACCGTCCCCATGTCCCGGCCCTCGGCGACGATGCCGCGCTCGGCGACCTCGGCGCAGCCGCGCTGCAGCTCCACCAGCCGGGAGCGCACCGCCGGCACCGCGGAGACGGCGCTGACCTGCGCCGTCACCTCGGGGCCGCGGATCGGTCCGGAGACGTCCCGGCCGTCCACCGTGATGGTGGGACCGTCCGCGTCCGTGCCCGACACGATCACCGGCTTGCCGCACGCGACGGCCACCGCCTCCGGGTCGGCCACGTCGACGTCGTTGGCCAGCATCCACCAGGTCATCGCCCGGTACATGGCGCCGGTGTCCAGGAAGCTCAGGCCCAGCCGGGCCGCCACCGCCCGTGAGACGGTCGACTTGCCCGAACCGGAGGGTCCGTCGATCGCGACGACGACCGGGGCGTGCGCTCGGTCGGCAGTGTCCACGGGGCCGAACCTCTCTCTGGGCGTGAAAGCCGGGGCCTGGGGAGGCAGACGGCAGGGGGTTGTCTCCCTCAAGGTTAATGGACCGCCGCCCTACCGACTCCGCCACCCGATCAGCCCAGCACCAGCCCCCTGCCGATCCCCCTCGGCTCCGGTGACGGCTCCGGTATCAACCCTGGTCGAGGCCCTGGTCGAGGCCCTGGCCGGAGCCCTGGCCGGAGCCCTGGTCGAGGCCCTGGTCGGGGCCCAGGATCCGCAGGACGGCGTTGCCCAGCCGGGGCCGCAGGTACTCCCCGTCCCACGCGATGCCGAGTATGCCGGCGGTGAAGGCCATCGGGATCTCGCGCCCGAGGTGGTCCCAGACGAACGGCACCTTGGAGACGTGCGAGGGGAAGTCGTTCACCGCGAAGGAGTCCCGGTGGTACGGGTTGGCGTCCGCCTCCCGCCAGCCGAAGGACTGGCGCAGCCGGGGCCCGTCGGGGGTCTGGGTGTGCGCGAGGAAGGCGGTGAGCCAGCCGGTCACCCGCGGGCCGCCGGACATCGACCGCCACTTGAAGAGCGAGCGCCAGAACTCGTCGTCGACCGCCCCGCCCGCCGCGGTCGCCGCGATCTCGTCGAGCACCGGGCGCAACTCGGCGAACCACGGCGCCAGCCAGTCGAAGCGCTCCGCCAGCCCGGCGACCCGCGCCGCCAGCAGCGCCCAGTCCTCGGCCGTGCCCTCCAGCCGGATCCGCGGGATGCCGCAGCGGGTCTCCCAGCGGAAGGCGTAGTAGGGGCTGACCACGTCCATCAACGCCACCAGCGCGGAGGAGGCGTCGTCGGGCGTGGTCGTCGAGAACGCCGGCCGGAACAGTTCCACCAGCTCGGCCCCGACCGCCGCCGCCAGCGGCTCCCGCACCAGCCGGATCGACCGCGACCAGTCCGGGCCGGGCGTCGCCAGGGCGTCATCGCGGACCACGATCACTTCCCGGCGCCCCTCGGCACCGCCGAACAGCGCCCGGTACCTCGGCGCGTACATCCGCGCGTGCACGGCCACCTCGTGCACCACCGCGTACCAGAGCACGTCCGGCGACAGGCTGAGCGGCAGGTGCTCCGCGAAGGCGGCGTGGACCGCCCGCACCAGCAGGCTGCAGGTCGGCTCCGGCTCGGCGGACTCCGGGTCCGGCGGCGTCGGCCGGGGCAGTTCGACCAGCGCTTCGACGCTGCGGTGGTGGATCCGGAAGTCCCCGCCCACCACCGCCCGCAGGAACCGTTCGTTCCCCAGGTCCACCGGCCGGCCGTAGGACCCGTGCCGGGTCTCGCCCAGCGGCAACTCGATGATCATCCCTGCTCCCCCTCAACCGAACCGCTCGACCGAACCGCCCAACCGAAGTCCCGGAAGCCGACCGGCTCCGGAAGCCGCCCCCGGCCCGATCAGTCCCGGACGCTCCACCCGCTCGCCCGCAGCGCCACCGTGAGCGGCTTGACCGCCCCGGGCGCCACCGACAGCTGGACGAAGCCCACCTGCTGGCCGGTCGAGTGCTCGATGACGACGTCCTCGATGTTGACCCCGGCCGCGCCGACCTCGCCGAACAGCCGGCCCAGCTCGCCGGGCTGGTCACCGAGCACCACGGCCACCGTCTCGTACCGGGTGGGCGGCGCGCCGTGCTTGCCGGGGATGCGGGCCTGGCCGGTGTTGCCGCGCCGCATGACCGCCTCGATCCCGGCCGCGCCCGCCCGGCGCTCGCCCTCCTCGGAGGCGTCCAGGGCGCGCAGGGCGCTGACGGTCTCCCCGAGGTCGGAGGCGACCTCCTCCAGGATGTCGGCGACCGCGCCGGCGTTGGCGGAGAGGATGTCGACCCACATGCCGGGGTTGGAGGCGGCGATCCTGGTGACGTCCCGGACACCCTGCCCGGAGAGCCTTATGGCGGTCTCGTCGGCGTGCTCCAGCCGGGCGGCGACCAGCGAGGACACCAGCTGCGGGGCGTGCGAGACCAGGGCGACGGCCCGGTCGTGGGCGGCCGCGTCCATCACGATCGGCATCGCACCGCAGAGCGCGACCAGTTCCAGGGCGGCGTTGAGCGTCTCGGTGTCGGTGTCGTCGGTGGGGGTGAGCACCCAGGGGCGGCCCTCGAACAGGTCGGCGCGGGCGGCCAGCGGGCCGGAGCGCTCGCGGCCGGCCATCGGGTGGCTGCCGATGTAGTGGACGGTGTCGCAGCCGAGCGCGGCGACCTCGACGCGCGGGCCGTCCTTGACGCTGGCGACGTCGGTGTACCAGCGGGCCAGGTTGCGGCGCTGGCAGTCGGCGAGCACCTTGCCGACCAGGGCGGGCGGTACGGCGATGATCGCCAGGTCGACCGGGCCGTCGGCCGGCTCGGTGGTGCCGGCGCCGAGCGAGGCGGCGGTCCGGGCGGCGTCCGGGTCGGCGTCCTCCAGATGGACGGTCAGCCCGCGGTCGGCCAGGGCGAGCGCGGCGGAGGTGCCGATCAGTCCGGTACCGACGACGACGGCAGTGCGCATGGCGGGTCGCGCTCCTTCTCGAATTCTCGGGCTTCGCGTTCCGGGCTGCCCGGCCTCGCCGGTTCTCGGTCCGGTCGGCGCCCCGGCACGGGTCGGGAGCACCCGCGCCCCATCCTCTCGCATCCGCCCCACCCACGCCCCCACCGCCCACCCGCTGGGCAACCGCGGCGGCCCCGCCCCCGTCCCACACCATGTGGACGCACGCCGGGCACGGCGGGCACCACAGGACCGCGAACGCGCCAGGCCACCAGGCCACCAGGCCACCAGGCCCGCCAACGGGCACACACGCCGCACCCCGCGAAATCCGGCGACGCCCGCACCGAAGCGGGGCAGACTGGCCGCCCGGGCACGGCGCGGGCGACACGCGGAACACGGCACGCGAACGAAGGGGTTGCGCATGGACGATCAGCACAGCGGCGACGATCAGCAGAACGGCGAGGCCCGACACGTCGGCGAGGCCGGGCCCCCGGAACCCCCCGCCGTCCCCGCCCACCCGTCCGTCCTGGACTCCGTCGTGGTCTACGCCGAGGGCGCGGTGTGCCGCCGCCGGGCCAGCGTCCCGCTCCCGGCCGACGGCCGGCTCCGGCTGACCGGTCTGCCCTCCTCCCTGGACGGCCGCTCGCTGCGCGCCCGGGTGCTCGACGGCCCGAGCGGGACGGCGGTCACCGAGGCCCGACTGGAGCTGCTCGCCGAGTTCCACGAGCCGACCGAACTCCCCCGGCTACGCCGCGAGTTGGACGATGCCATGGAGCGCCAGGGCGTACTCACCGAGCGCCGCCGACTGGTCCTGACCGCGATCGCCGAGACCTCCGCCCTGCGCGCCGTACCGCCGCAGCGGCGACCCGAGGAGCCGCTGCGGCGGACGCCCGCCGACGCCTGGCTGGAGCTGGCCGACTTCGTCGACGAGCGCCTGACCCGGCTCCAGCAGCGCGCCGAGGAGCTCACCAAGGAAGTCGAACTGGCGGACCACGAGCGCGAGTTGGCCGCCGACCGGCTGGACCGCGCGTCCACCGCCGGCCCCGCCCACCCGGTCGGGACCGCCGCCACCGTCCTGCTCACCCTCACCACCGCGCCGGCCTCCGCACTCACCGCACGGCCCGCCCCGGAACCCGCCGGGGAGCCCGTCGCCCCAGCCCCCGAGCAGCCCTCCGCCCGGCTCGACATCGAGCTGGAGTACGGCGTCCCCGCCGCCCGCTGGGTGCCCGCCTACCGCCTCTCCTACCGCCACGGCGCCGACACCGGCCGACTCGTCCTGCGCGCCTCCGTCGCCCAGCAGACCGGCGAGGACTGGACCGGCGTCCGGCTCGCCCTCTCCACCGCCGACCTCGACCGCCGCACCGACCTGCCCCGGCTCCGCTCGCTGCGGATCGGCCGCAGCGAGCCCGCCCCGCCGCCGTCCGGCTGGCGCGAGCCCCCGGCCGGCCTGGCCGACCTCTTCACCGGCTACGACGACGCCGGAGCCGGAGCCCACCCGGCCCCGCGCCGCAAGGCCCCGCTCGCCGTCTCGGCCCCCGGCCCGTACGGATCCGCCGCCCGGCTCAACCGCCTCGGCGGCGCCCGGCCCGCCGGTGCGCGGCCCGCCGACGCCGACCTGGTGGCCGACGCCGCCCGGCTGGCCGCCCCCGCCGGGCGCGGCGGCACCCTGGACATCGACGAGCCCGTCCCGTCGCCCCCGCCCGCCCCGAGCGGCTTCGCCGGATACGGCGGTGCGCCCGCCGCCGCCCCGATGCCCCAAGCCCCCCTGCCGCAAGCCTCGATGTACCAGGCCGCGCCGCCCCAGGCCTCGATGCCCCAGACTCCCGCGCCGCCGCCCGCCCCCGTGGCACCGGGCGGCCCGCCCCCGCCGGACCTGTACCCGCTCGCCCGCCGCTCCCGCCGAAGCGGCGGCGGCACCGAGGCCCCCGGCACCGGCTTCGCCCCGGACGCCTCCCTGCTCGACTACCCCGGCCTCGTCCTGGCCGGCCCCGACGCACCCACCGCCCACCGCGGCACCCTGCGCCCCCAGGCCGAACAAGCCGACCGCGCCGCCCGGGCCGACCACTACGGACCGTCGGCGGTGCCCCCGGGCGACACCGGCGGCGAGCGGGTCCGCCAGCTGGCACTCCCCCGGCACGCCGTCCCGCCCCGCGAGTCGGCGGGCTCCTTCGACCACCGCTTCGACTCCGCCGCCCCCGCCGACATCCCGTCCGACGGCACCTGGCACACCGTCACGATCGACGAGATCCCGGTGTCCGTCCGCCCGGAGTACGTCACCGTCCCCGCCGTCGAGGAGAAGGTGTACGCCACCCTGGTGCTCGCCAACCGGACCGACCGCGCCGTGCTGGCCGGCCCGGTCGAGGTCACCGTCGACGACGAGTTCCTGCTCACCGCCGCCCTGCCCACCCTCGCCCCGGGCGGTCTGCGGAGCCTGGGCATCGGGGTCACCGAGAGCATCGAGGTGGCGCGCCGCACCGAGCTGCACGAGTCCACCGCGGGCATGCTGAGCAGCAGCACCGTGCTCGACCACCGGGTGCACGTCCAGCTCGCGAACCGGCTCGGCCGCACCGTCACCGTGGAGGTCCGCGAGCGCGTGCCGGTCACCTCCGACGCCGAGATCCGGATCGAGGAGCGGGCCGACTGGCAGGCCCCGGCGGTCTCCACGCCGGACTGCCCGCCCAGCACCCGGCTCTGGCGGGTCGAGCTGCCGCCCGGCGGCCGCACCGAGCTGGACGGCGGCTACCAGATCAAGATCCCGGCCGGAAAGGCCATCGTCGGTGGAAACCGGAGGAACTGAACGATGACCGGAACGACCATCCCCCTCCCCGTCACCGCCGTCACCTGCCTGGAGGACCGCAGCCAGGTCGAACGCACCACCACCGTCGACCTCGCCGCGGGCGTCCAGCGGCTGCGCCTGGGCCCGCTCACCGCGCTCGCCGTCGACCGCACCCTGCGCGCCGAGACCACCGCCCCCGGCACCCGCGTGCTGGACGCCCGGATCGTCCGCGACTGGATCCCGCGCGCGCCGCTGCCGCCCGGCCCGGAGGACTCCCGGCTGCGCCACCGGCTGCACGAGCTGGAGACGGCGAGCCGCCTCGCCGACCAGACCCGCGCCCGGCTGGAGGCCCGGCTGGCACTGCTCGCCCAGCTCTCCGCCGACCTGCTGCGCGAGATCGGCGAGGGCGCCGGGATCGGCGAGCTCGAACGCACCCGCTGGGCCCGCGAACTGGACCGGGTGGACGCCGAACGCGAGCGCCACGGCGAGGAGCTGCGGACGACCCACTCCCGGCTGCGCCGCCTGGACCAGGAGCGCTCGCAGGCCCTGATCGCCCTCGACCAGGCCGAGGAGGAGCCGGCCGAACTGGTCGCCCACCTGGAGCTCACCGTCGAGGCGGCGCAGCCCGGCCCGAGCGGGCTGGCCGTCACCCACCTGGTGCCGTGCGCCCTCTGGCGCCCCTCGTACCGGGCCACCCTGGACGGCGGGAGCCTGCGGCTGGAGTCGGAGGCGGTGGTCTGGCAGCGCACCGGCGAGGACTGGACCGGCGTCCGGCTCACCTTCTCCACCGCCCGCTCGGCCCTCGCCACCGACCCGCCCGCCGTCGCCGAGGACGTCCTGATGCTGCGCGAGCGCACCGCGGAGGAGCGCCGCACGGTCGAGGTGGAGCTGCGCGAGGAGGCGATCAGCGCACTCGGCCCGGCCGCCGGGGTCCCGGGGGTGGACGACGGCGGGGAGGTCCGGGTGCTGCCCGCGCCCGCCCCGGCCACCGTGCCCTCCGACGGCCGGGCGCACCGGGTGCCGCTCGGCGCCTTCACCGGGCAGGCGAGCAGCGAGTACGCGTGCGCGCCGGAGCTGTCCCCGCTGGTGACCCAGGTGGTCCGGTTCCGCAACGCGGCCGGGCACCCGCTGCTGGCGGGTCCGGTCGAACTGGTCCGCGGCAGCGGCTTCACCGGCCGGGGCGAGCTGGGCTTCACCGCCGCCGGGGCCGACGCCGAGCTGGCGTTCGGCAGTTCGGACGGCTACCGGGTGGTCCGCGAGGCCGAGGAACGCCAGGCCACCGCCGGGCTCACCGGCCGCCAGACGACCACCCGGACGGTGCGGCTGCACCTCTCCCGCTTCTCCGGCCCGGAGGAGCGGGACGAGCAGGTCGTCGCGGTCCGCGAGCGGGTGCCGGTCTCCGAGGTGTCGGCGGTGGAGGTGCGGCTGCGCAAGGAGGAGTGCTCCCCGTCGCCGGACGACTTCGACGCCGAGGGCATCCTCCGCTGGGACGTCCCGCTCGGGCCCGGCGCCCGTCGGACGGTCACGCTGGTCTACGAGGTCTCCGCCACCGCCAAGGTCGCCGGGCTCTGAGCAGCCCGGCCTCCGCCGCCGTCCGGACACCGGTCCGCTCGTGACGACCGCTCAGGACCAAACCGGGTAGAACAGGAACATGATCCTCCACCTCGCACCCCTGGACGACTGGCTGTCCGACCCCGGTCGGCCGTACACCACCGCGTCGCTGCTCACCGACGGGTTCATCCACTGCTCGGCGGACGAACAGACGGCACTCGCGGTGGCCAACGCCTTCTTCGCCGACACTCCCGACCCGCTGATGGCACTGCTGATCGAGGAGTCACAGGTGGAACCGATGGTCAAGTGGGAGGCCCCGCACGGCGCACCGCCGCCCGGGGCCACCCCCGGCCTGCTGTTCCCGCACGTCTACGGACGGCTCAACCGCTCCGCCGTCAAGGGCCTGCTGAAGCTCGAACGCGGCCCGGACGGCCGCTGGGCCACCCTCACCCCCTGGAGCTGACGCCCGCCCCCGACGGCCGCCCTGCCCGCTGCACAGCCGGCTCCTGTCACAACCAGCCCCGCTCCCGGGCCGCCATACCGGCCTGGAAGCGGGTGGTGGCGCCCAGCGAGCGCATCAGGCTCTGCAGCCGGCGCTGGGTGGTGCGGGCGCTCCAGCCGAGCGACCGGGCGATCGACTCGTCGGTGAGGCCGGCCGCCAGCAGGCCCAGCAGCTTGCGGTGGTCGGCCTCCGGCTCCAGCGTCGCGTCCGCGGTGCCGATCGCGGCCTGCAACTGGACGGCGCGCTCCCACTCCGCCTCGAACAGCGTGTCCAGCGCCTGGAGCAGCGCGGAGGGGTGGATGACGTACGCGGCGTCGAGGACGCTGTCGCCCACGCTGATCGGGATGATCGCCATCCGGTCGTCCGAAATGATCATCTTCATCGGCAGCGACGGCCGGACCCGGGCCTCCTCGCCGTCCGCGACCCCGGCCAGGATGTTCCGCTCCAGCCGGCCCGGCCAGGCCACCGCGTCCCGGTCGTAGACGGTCCGCAGCCGCAGGCCCTCCCGCAACCGCCGCCGCTGCAACGGGATCGGGGTCACCGGATCCTGGATGTACGGCGGGCGGTCGAAGCCGCGGACCTGGTACTGGCTGGTCTCGGTGATGTGCTCCAGCCGCTGCGCGATCGCCTCGCCACCGGTCAGCACCTCCACCGAGTGCGCCGGATCGGTGTACCGCGAGGCCTCCCGGAAGGCGTCCATCAGGCGGTGCATCTCGGCCCGGGCGTGCCGCAGTTCGGACTCGCGGTGGCCGATCAGGGTGCCGATCGCGACGTCGGGGGCGACCGGCAGGTAGCGCTGCCGGTCCACCGGCGCCCGGGTCGCCATGCCCTGCTGCGCCAGGCGGTCCAGGGCGCGCACGCTCTGCTGGAGCGTCAGGCCGCAGCCCTCGGCCAGTTCCTCCGCGGTGGACTGCGGATTGGCCACCAGCGCCGCGTAGACCTGTCCGTCCGGCTCGGCCAGTCCCAGTGCGCTGAGTGGTGCATCCGACACGACGCCGTCTCCCCCGTTCGCCCCCCACCGGCGCCGGCCCTGGCGCAGTCCCGCCACTGGGCGGGTGGTGGTCCGGTGGCAATCCTCTGCCACGGATCATGGCGCTGACAAGGCCGTGACCAGGGGTTGCGGCCCGCCTCGCACCCCGACCGCCCCCACCGAACGACCGAGGGCCTCCCCGCCTTTCGATGGGGAGGCCCTCAACAGAAGCCCGAATATACCGACCGGTCTACCGACTTCGGCGGAAATATATCGACCGGTCTACATAACCCAACCGGAATATACCGACCGGTCTATAGAAATATACCGACCGGTCTACAGACCGACCTCGCGCATCAGCTGACCGACCTCGGGGTTGGTCAGACGGCGCAGCCAGCCCGACTTCTGGTCGCCCAGCGCGATCGGACCGAAGTGCGTGCGCACCAGCTTCTCGACCGGGAAGCCGGCCTCGGCCAGCATCCGGCGGACGATGTGCTTGCGACCCTCGTGCAGGGTCACCTCGACCAGGTAGTTCTTGCCGACGTTGGAGATCACCTTGAAGCTGTCGGCGCGCGCGAAGCCGTCCTCCAGCTCGATGCCCTGCGCCAGCTGCTTGCCCAGGTCACGCGGGATCGGGCCCTGGATCGCGGCCAGGTAGGTCTTGGTCACGCCGTACCGGGGGTGGGTGAGACGGTGGGCCAGCTCGCCGTGGTTGGTGAGCAGGATGATGCCCTCGGTCTCGGTGTCCAGACGGCCGACGTGGAACAGCCGGGTCTCCCGGTTGGTCACGTAGTCGCCGAGGCACTGGCGCCCGTCCGGGTCCTCCATGGTGGAGACCACGCCGGCCGGCTTGTTGAGCGCGAAGAACAGGTACGACTGGGTGGCGACGGTCAGGCCGTCCACCTTGATCTCGTCGTTCTGCGGGTCGACCCGCTTGCCCTGCTCGGTCACGAGCTTGCCGTTGACCTCGACCCGGCCCTGCTCGATCAGCTCCTCGCAGGCGCGGCGGCTGCCGATGCCCGCCCGGGCCAGCACCTTCTGCAGGCGCTCGCCCTCGGGCTCGCCGAAGGTCTTGGGCAGCTTGACGGCCGGCTTGTCGTGCCGGGCGAGGACGGCGTCCTCGATCTTGGCCTGCAGCTCGCGCGAGCGCTGCGGCTGGCGGCGCGGGTCGCCCGGGGCGCCCTGGCCCTCACGGCGCGGGCGCGGGGCCGGGCTGGGGCGCCGACCGGAGTAGCCGCCGCGGGCCGGGGTGGCGTTGGGGCCGCCGCCGTACTCGGGGCGGTCGTAGCGCCGCTCCTCGGGCCGCAGCGGGCGGTCCGGGTACCGGTTGTCGTCGCGCCGGTCGTCCCGGCGGCTGTCCCGCCCGTACGAGCCGGAGCCGCCGCGCGAACCGGCGCCGCTGCCGCCGCCGTACGAGCCACCGCGCGAGCCCGAACCGGACCCGCCACCGTACGAACCCCCGCGCGAGCCGGAGCCCGAGCCGGATCCACCGCCGTACGAGCCGCCGCGCGAACCGGCGCCGCTGCCGCCGCCGTACGAGCCACCGCGCGAGCCCGAACCGGACCCACCGCCGTACGAACCCCCGCGCGAGCCGGAGCCGCCCGAGCCGCTGCGGCCGCTGCCGCTGCCGCCGTAGGAGCCGCCGCCCCGGCCCCCGCCCTGTCCGCTGCGACCGCTGCCGCCGCCGCTGCCGTTCCTGCCGTTGCCACTGCTACGCATCAAAGTGTCCGTACGTCGTTACCGTCTGGGATGTGCGGTCGTTTCGGCCGACCTCACCGCCCCCTGCCGATCAGGCGCAGCCCGACCGGCCTCGCCACTGCCGTCCGCGGCCTCCACGGCAGCGGCGGCGACCGCCTCCGCGATCATCGTGCCCTCCAGGGACTCCGCTTCCACGTCGTCGACCTCGGGCAGGAAGGGAGCGAGCTCCGGCAGCTCGTCCAGGCCGCGGAGCCCCATCCGTTCCAGGAAGTAGTTCGTCGTCCGATACAGGATCGCACCTGTTTCGGGCTCGGATCCGGCCTCTTCCACCAGTCCTCGCTGTACCAGGGTACGCATCACGCCGTCACAGTTCACACCGCGGACGGCGGAAACCCTCGATCTGGACACCGGCTGCCGGTAGGCGACGACCGCCAGGGTCTCCAATGCGGCCTGTGTGAGCCGGGCCTGCTGGCCGTCCAGCAGGAAGCGGTCGACGGCCGGAGCGCAGGTGTCCCGGCTGTAGAACCGCCACCCGCCGGCGACCAGCCGCAGGTCGAATCCGCGGCCGTGGGCGGTGTATTCGGCGGCCAGTTCGCGCAGCGCCGCGGCCACCCGCGCCCGGGGCCGCTCCAGCACGCCGGCCAGCCGTTCCTCCCCGGCAGGCTCGTCGACGACCATCAGGATCGCCTCCAGCTCGGCCTTCAACCCGGCTCCGGCCGCTTCCTCGCCCCCGGCCGGATCAGCGACGCCGACCACATCGGTGACGCCGGAAGTCGACGGGGCCGACTTCTGGTGCACGACCCGGGCCTCGCCCTCCGCCGACACACCCACGGCCGCCACCACCGGCCCCGCCGCCGGCCCGGCCGACACCGCCGACACCGCCGACCCGGCCGCCACCGAATCCATCACGGGCCCCGCCACCGGCTCCGGCAGCAGCTCGAAGGCCGGCTCCAGCCACTCCCCGGCCCGCGGCCGCCCCGGCAGCCCGAGCGGGCGCCGCACCGGCCGCCCGCCGACCCCGCTCCCACTCCCACTCCCGCTCCCACTCGGGCTCCCGCTCCCACCACTCATCGACTCTCCTCCCGTTCCCGCTCACCCACTGGCCGGTCGAACTCGTCCGTCACCTCGACCGCGCCCCGGTCCGCCTCCGCCACCCAGCGCACCAGCAGTTCGCCCAGCGCCTCCGGCTGCTCGAAGGCCAGCACCCGCTCCCGGTACAGCTCCAGCAGCGCCAGGAAGCGGGCGACGACCACCAGCTCGTCCGGCGCGTCCGCGACCAGCCGCTGGAACGACGCCTCGCCGAGCTCGGTGAGCAGCCCGACCACCAGCCCGGCCTGCTCGCGCACGCTGACCGGCGGGCTGTGGATGTGGTCGACGTACACGACGGGCTTCGGCTTGGGTTCCATGGCCCTGGCCGCCAGCTGCGCGAGCCGCTCCGGGCCGACGGTGATGACCACCTCGGGCAGCAGCCCGGCGTGCCGGGGCTCCAGCCCGACGGTGCGCGGGCGTCGGGCCAGCTCGGCGGCCCAGCGCTCGCCGAAGAGGGCCGCCGCCCGCTTGTACGCCCGGTACTGCAGCAACCGGGCGAACAGCAGGTCACGGGCCTCCAGCAGCGCCAGGTCCTCCTCGTCCTCGACGTCGGCGACGGGCAGCAGCCGGGCGGCCTTGAGGTCGAGCAGGGTCGCGGCGACGACCAGGAACTCGGTCGCCGCGTCCAGGTCCCAGTCCGGGCCCATCGCCCGGATGTGTGCCATGAACTCGTCGGTGACGGTGGCCAGCGCCACTTCGGTGACGTCGAGCTTGTGCTTGGCGATCAGGCCGAGCAGCAGGTCGAAGGGTCCTTCGAAGTTGTCCAGCCGCACCCGGAAGCCGCCCCGCGGCTGTTCCTCGGTCGCGTTCACGGCGGTGGTGGGTGGTTCGGCGGTGCTCGGCATGACGGTCCATCTTCACCCGGCCCGGCCGCCCGCCCCGCCCCCGGGGCCGTCGACACGCCGTCGACACCGCGCTACGCCGTCGACACCGCACTGCGCCGGCACGCCGCACCAGGGATGCCCCTCCGGGACCGTCGCACCGGAGGCACCGCACCAGCGGCACCAGAGGCACCACCGACGTCCAGGAAGGGGCCTAGCGGCCGCGCAACCGCCGGACCAGGATGGAGGCCTCGCCGCGCTGCTCCAGGTCCGCCAGGACGACCGCGATGGCCTCCCGGACGATCCGCCCGCGGTCCACGGCCAGGCCGTGCTCACCGCGCAGCACCAGCCGGGCGTGCTCCAGGTCCATGAGCTCCTCGGCGGACACGTACACGGTGATCTTCTCGTCGTGCCGCTCGCGCCCGCTGGGGCGGCGCGGCGCGCGGCCGCGCGGCCGGGCTCGCCCGGTGCCGCCGGCCTGCTCCTCGGCGGCGCCGGGGTGCTGGCGGCCGGCCGGCACGGTGCCCTGGGGCCCGGCGGACGAGGCGGAGCGCTGGGCGGGCGGCTGGGTGCCCGCCGGTGCGCCGGCGGCCGGCTGCTGGTCCTGGGACGGCTGCCGCCCGGCCTCGCCGCTGCGCTGGGTGTCCTGAGCGTCCTCGGCGCCTTCGGCGCCGTCCGTGCCGTGGACGGTCCGCGCGGTCTCCGCTCTGGCTGCCTCGGCGGCCGGACGCGGCGCGAGGGACGGCGACAGCGCCATCCCGCCGGTGGTCCGGAACAGCTCGTCGGCCCCCGGGAGACTCACTCGGCGGGGCGGCACCGGTCGAGCACCTCCCTGGCGAGCTGGCGGTAGGCGGCGGCACCGACCGAGTTGGTCGCGTACGTGGTGATGGGCTCGCCGGCGACGGTGGTCTCCGGGAAGCGCACGGTCCGCCCGATGACGGTGTGGAAGACGTGCTCGCCGAACGCCTCGACGACCCGCGCCAGCACCTCGCGGCTGTGCACGGTGCGCGAGTCGTACATGGTCGCGAGAATGCCGTCCAGGCGCAGCTCGGGGTTGAGCCGCTCGCACACCTTCTCGATGGTCTCGGTCAGCAGCGCGACGCCGCGCAGCGCGAAGAACTCGCACTCCAGCGGGACGATGACGCTGTGAGCGGCGGTCAGCGCATTGACCGTCAGCAGGCCCAGCGAGGGCTGGCAGTCGATGATGACGTAGTCGTAGTCGGGCAGCAGCGGCTTCAGCGCGCGGGCCAGCGCGGACTCCCGGGCCACCTCGCTGACCAGCTGCACCTCGGCGGCGGAGAGGTCGATGTTGGACGGCAGCAGGTCCATGCCCGGCACGGCCGTCTTGAGCAGCACTTCATCGGCCGTCAGGCCCCGCTCCATGAGCAGGTTGTAGACGGTGACGTCGAGCTCCATCGGGTTGACGCCGAGGCCGACCGAGAGCGCGCCCTGCGGGTCGAAGTCGACGAGCAGCACCCGGCGGCCGTACTCGGCCAGCGCGGCGCCCAGGTTGATGGTCGACGTGGTCTTGCCGACGCCGCCCTTCTGGTTGCACATGGCGATGATCTGCGCGGGGCCGTGCTCGGCGACCGGGGCGGGGATCGGGAAGTACGGCAGCGGGCGGCCGGTCGGACCAACCCGCTCGCGGCGCTGGCGCGCGGCGTCGGGGGCCAGCGTGGCGGCGTACTCCGGGTCCGGCTCGTACTCGGCGTCCGGGTCGTCGTAGGCGCCGTAGGCGAACTCGCCGTAGGCCAGGCCGTAGGCCGCCAAGTCGGCGTCGTGATCGGTCACCGTGGTCACCTGCGCTGTGTTCTGGCGTGCTTCGAAGGTACGGAGTGCGACCGAGCCGACCTCGGCCGAGCCCACGGAGGGCTGCCGGGCCCCGGGCTCCTCACTCGGCTGGCCGGCGGTGCGCTCCGCCAGTCCTGGCTGACCACCCCCGGGAGCAAATGTCGACTCATTCACAAGTCGTCTTACCTCCTTGGGCATCCAGGACTCTATGTCGATTCGTCAGCGTGGCAGCATGCCGACGGTTTGCGACTCTAGGCCGTTCAAGGCGTTCGCAGCAACACAATCCACGGTAGTGGGCCGGATGTGTCGACTATCGGGCGGGCCGATGTCAAGGGATGAGTAGGCCGTTGACCCTAACGTTTCTGCGGTGGGGTGACACGACCGACAGAAATTGACGACAGAGCGACCCGCCCGCTCCACCATCCGTTCACGGGCATGGCGAAGCCCCCGGCCCGAGGGGATCGGGTCGGGGGCGAACGACCGCCGGGCGGTCCACCGGATCACCTGATCAAAAGATCAATGGATCACCGGATCGCAGGATCACCAGCTCGCTGGATCACCGAATCGCAGGATCACCGGATCAGGCGAGCACGCTCTCCAGCGAGACCGACTCCAGGCCGAAGGCCTCGGCCACGGCCGGGAAGGTGATCTGGCCCTCGTGCACGTTCAGGCCCTTGGCGAGCGCCGGGTCACGGCGCAGCGCCTCCTTCCAACCGCGGTTGGCCAGCTCGACGACGTACGGCATCGTCGCGTTGGTCAGCGCGTAGGTGGAGGTGTTCGGGACGGCGCCCGGCATGTTGGCCACGCAGTAGAAGACCGAGTTGTGGACCTGGAAGGTCGGCTCGGCGTGCGTGGTGGCGTGCGAGTCCTCGAAGCAGCCGCCCTGGTCGATGGCGATGTCGACGAGCACGGAGCCCGGCTTCATGCGGGAGACCAGCTCGTTGGTGACGAGCTTCGGGGCCTTGGCGCCCGGGATCAGCACCGCGCCGATGACCAGGTCGGCCTCGATGACGGCCTTCTCCAGCTCGAAGGTGTTGGAGACGATGGCCTTGATCTTCGTGCCGAAGATGCGGTCGGCCTCGCGCAGCTTGTTGATGTCGCGGTCGAGCAGGGTCACGTCGTAGCCCATGCCGATGGCGATGGTGGCCGCGTGCCAGCCGGAGACGCCACCGCCGATGACGACGGCCTTGGCCGGGTGGGTGCCGGGCACGCCGCCGGGCAGCACGCCGCGGCCGCCGGCCGGGCGCATCAGGTGGTACGAGCCGACCTGCGGGGCGAGACGGCCCGCGACCTCGGACATCGGGGCGAGCAGCGGCAGCGCGCCGTTGCCGAGCTGCACGGTCTCGTACGCGATGGCGGTGGTGCCCGAGGCGATCAGCGCGTCGGTGCCGGCGCGGTCGGCCGCCAGGTGCAGGTACGTGAAGACGGTCTGGCCCTTGCGCAGCCGGTGGTACTCGGAGGCGATGGGCTCCTTGACCTTCAGCAGCAGGTCAGCGGTGGCCCACACCTCGTCGGCGGTGGGGAGGATGGTGGCGCCGGCGGCCACGTACTCCTCGTTGGGGATCGAGGAGCCGACACCGGCGTTGTCCTCGATGTAGACCTCGTGTCCGTTGCGGACCAGCTCATGCACGCCGGCGGGCGTGATGGCCACGCGGTACTCGTGGTTCTTGACCTCGCGGGGGATGCCGACCTTCACGGCTAAACACGTCCTCTTGCCATGGGGGTCCCTACCGGAGAAGACCGGCGGGCGACGCGCACGTGGGGAAGCCTCCGGGACAGCCCGGGGCGGGGATCGCTGCGCGACTGAGTTCGAGTGTAATGAAGCCCAGTCGGCGTGTCAGCCTTCCAAAGTGAATAAATCTGCCGAACACATTGGCAGGTTCGTAGGCTTCCCTTGCGATCTTCCCACCAAAGGTGTGTTAACCGGGCATCTTCGACAATACCTCCGAAATACCCCTCACCACCCGGCGTCGACGCGTTCCCGCAGGTCCGCGAGGGCGGCCCCGACGGCCTCCCGGCCGCGCTCGTCGCCGAGCCTGCGCAGCACCGCCAGCGCGGCCCGGTACTCGCGGTCCGCCTCGTCGAAACGGCGCTGCGCGGTGTGCGCCTCGGCCACCCGGGCGAGCAGCCGGGCCTCGGCGGCGGGCTCCCCCATCGACTGCCGCAGGCCGAGCGCCCGCCCGTACCAGTCGGCGGCGCGCACCGCGTCGCCGAGCGCCCGGTGGCAGCCGGCCGCACCCTCCAGGGCCCGGGCGCAGAGCGGTTCGTCCCCGGCCGTGCGGGCGTGTTCCAGGGCGGCCCGGTAGTGCGCGACGGCCTGCTCCCAGCGGCCCGCGGCGGCCTGCAGGTCGCCCAGGTTGAGCAGCGCGGCCGAGGCCCGGCGGGGTCTGCCGTGCCGCTCGGCGACGGTCAGCACCAGTTCGTGCAGCCGGTAGAGGTCGGCGGGGGCGGCGGCGCCGGTCAGCGGCAGCGCCCGCAGCAGCGCGGTGACCAGCCGGCCCGCCGAGCCGTCCAGGTCGCCCTGGCCGATCGCGTCGGCCACCGCCCCGAGCAGCAGGTCCCGCTCGCCGAGCAGCCACTCCCGGGCGTGCTCCGCCGAGCCCAGCCGCAGGGCGGCGGGCAGCGGGTCCGGCCCGGGGCCTCCGCCCGCCGGGTCCAGCAGGGCGCGGGCCGACTCGGTGAGCCGGACCAGCCGCTCCAGCAGCCGGGCCCGGGCGAGCTCGGTCTCGGCGGGCCGGTCCTCCTGCTCGCGCAGCCGGACCAGCCTCGGGTAGAGGCGCCCGGGCACCCGGTAGCGCGGGCTGCCGTCGGCGGCCGGCGCCTCCTGGCCGAGCAGCTCCCGTTCGGCCAGTGCGGCGAGCGTCACAGCCGCCTCCGGTGCCGGGCAGCCGACCAGGGCGGAGGCGGTGCGCGGATCGGCGGTCTGCGCCGGGGCCAGGGTGAGGGTGCGCAGCATCCGCGCCTGGGCGGCCGGCAGGGTGCCGTAGAGCAGGGTGAACGCGCCGATCAGCGGGTCGCTGTCGGGAACGGGCACCGGCTCGGCCGGCTCCGGTCCGGGCTTCACCCAGGCCGTCTGCTCCCCGGCCGTCTCGCCGGCGGCGGGCTCCGGCGCCGGGCCCTCGGCCGGCTTCTCCCCCGGCGGTGGGGGCGTCGCGGCCTTCCCGGGCGTCGACACCTGGGCCGCCTTCGGCCCCTGTCCGGGCTTCGCGGTCTTCCCCGACGCCTCGCCCTGTACGGGCTTCGCCGCCTTCCCCGGGGCCGCCCCCTGTACCGGCTTCGCGGCCTTCCCGGGCGTCGGCGCCTGGGCGGTCTTCGGCCCCTGGACGGGCTTCTCCGCCTTCTCCCCCTCCCCCTTCGGCGCCGCCGACCGCGTCGACTCCTCGCCCACCACCCGGGTGAGCTCGCGCGCCGCCTCGGTGACGGCCGCCTTCGGGTCGCCGCGCAGCCACCCGGCCATCAGCCGCAGGGCGGCCGGCCGGGCCGCGCAGGCCTCCGCCAGGTCGGCACCGCCGACCGGGTCGCAGGAGATCCGGGTGCCGCCGACCAGGTCGGCGAGCAGTTCGCCGGAGGCCTGCCGGTCGAGCCCGCCGAGGATCACCGGGTCGATGTCCTCGATACCGGTGAGCGGCCCGGCGGTGGTGGCGAGCACCAGGCAGCCCGGTTCGTCGGCGAGCAGCGGCCACAGCTGCCCGGCGTCCCGGACGTCGTCCAGCACCAGCAGGACCCGGCGACCCACGAGCGCCTCGCGCAGCGCGACGCAGGCGGGCTCGTCCCGCCCGTCCCCGGTGGCGCCGGGCAGCGGCACGGGGGCCTCGGGGTCGAGCTGCTCCAGCAGCAGGCGGGCGGCCCGGGCGGGCGTCACCCGGCCGCCGTCGGGGGCGGACAGGCGCGCGAACAGCACACCGTCGGGGTGGTCCGCGGCGGCGGTGCGGGCGAAGCGGACCGCCAGCGTGGTGCGGCCGGAGCCGGGGCGACCGGCCAGGACCAGCACCGGGCTGCGGCCGGTGGCCGGGCGCGCGGCGGCCGCCCGCAGCGCGGCCAGTTCGGTGCGCCGCCCGACGAACAGCGCGGGCCCGGCCGGCAGCCGGTCGAGGCCCGGAACGGCCCCGACGGGCACGTCGGGGCCGGGATCCATCGTCGCCGTCTTCCTCGCCACCCGTGCCACTCCCGACGTCATCCGGCCTCAGCGGAGGCGGCCCGGGACGGGCGCCCTGTCTGCGAAGCGTAGTTCGACCGTCCGGCTCAGCCGAGGTGACATCCGGTCGTACGAACCGGTAAATCACCCTCGCGGATCAACAGCAGGGTGTTCAGGAGGCGTACGGGCCGTTCGCTCACCCCTCGAAGGGCCGGGCCGGCCAGGGCGAGTCCGCCGGGCGCAGCCCGTCCAGCCCGTCCGGTCCGGTGAGCGCGGCGTGCACGGCGAGCGTGCCGGTGACCAGGGTCGGGTTGTGCAGCCGCCCGGCGTGGATCAGCCGGATCAGGTCGGACACCGGCACCCAGGCGACCTCGATCTCCTGCTCCTCGCCCTCCGCCGCGTAGCGCTCGCCCTCGGCCTCCGCGAGGTCGGTGGCGAGGAACATCCGCAGCGCCTCGTCGGTGCCGCCCGGGGAGGTGTAGTAGTCGGCGAGGACGCGCCAGGTGTCGGCCTTGCAGTGCGCCTCCTCGTACAGCTCGCGCTGCGCGGCGTGCCACGGGTTCTCGCCGGGCACGTCGAGCAGGCCGGCCGGCAGCTCCCACAGGCGCTGGCGGACGGGGTGGCGGTACTGCCGCAGGATCAGCACCCGCTGCTTGTCGTCCAGGGCGAGCACGGAGACCGAGCCGGGGTGGGTCTGGTAGTCACGGCGGGCCCAGCTGCCGTCGGGCATCCGGACCTCCTCGCTGCGCACGCCGGTGACCTTGCCCTGGAACGGCGTCCGGCTCTCCCGGACCTCCCACTCCTCGGCCACGTCGGCGATCCCCTGGTCGCGCTGCTCGTCCATCGCTCTCCCCTTTTCGTCAGTACGACACAATCTAACGCCGAACGGCGGCCCCGCGGGAATCGCGGGGCCGCCGTCCGGTGAACGACCGACGACTTACTCGGCCGCGGTGGTCTTGATCTCGATGGCGGCCTTGACCAGGCCCGCGAACAGCGGGTGCGGGCGGGTCGGGCGGGACTTCAGCTCCGGGTGGGCCTGGGTGGCCACCAGGTACGGGTGCACCTCGCGCGGGTACTCGACGTACTCGACCAGGTCGCCCTTGGGGGAGAGGCCGGAGAACTGCAGGCCGGTCTTCTCCAGGTCCGCGCGGTAGGCGTTGTTGACCTCGTAGCGGTGGCGGTGGCGCTCCTCGACGTACTGCTCGCCGCCGTAGACCTCACGGACGATCGAGCCCTCGGCGAGCTTGGCCGGGTACAGGCCCAGACGCATGGTGCCGCCCAGGTCGCCCTTGCCGTCGACGATGGCCAGCTGCTCGGCCATCGTCGAGACGACCGGGTGCTTGGCGGCGGCGTCGAACTCGGTGGAGTTGGCCTCGGGCAGGCCGGCCAGGTTGCGGGCCGCCTCGATGACCACGCACTGCAGGCCCAGGCACAGGCCGAGCAGCGGGACGCGGTTCTCGCGGGCGAAGGTGATGGCGCCGACCTTGCCGTTGACGCCGCGGTCGCCGAAGCCGCCTGGGATGCAGATCGCGTCCACGTCGCCGAGCTGCGCCTGGGCGCCCTCGGGGGTCTCGCAGTCGTCCGAGGTCACCCACTTGATCTCGACCCGGGCGTTGTTGGCGAAGCCGCCGGCGCGCAGCGCCTCGGTCACCGACAGGTAGGCGTCCGGCAGGTCGATGTACTTGCCGACCAGGGCGACCTTGACGATGTGCTGCGGCTCGTGGACGCGGCGCAGCAGGTCGTCCCAGGTCGTCCAGTCCACGTCGCGGAACGGCAGGTCGAGCCGGCGCACCACGTAGGCGTCCAGGCCCTCGCCGTGCAGGACCTTGGGGATGTCGTAGATCGACTTGGCGTCGATGGCCGCGACCACGGCCTCCTCGTCCACGTCGCACATCAGCGAGATCTTGCGCTTGATGGCCTGCGGGACCTCGCGGTCCGCGCGCAGCACGATCGCGTCGGGCTGGATGCCGATGTTGCGCAGCGCGGCGACGGAGTGCTGGGTGGGCTTGGTCTTCAGCTCGCCCGAGGGGCCGATGTACGGCAGCAGGGAGACGTGCACGAAGAACACGTTGTCCCGGCCGACCTCGTGGCGGACCTGGCGGACGGCCTCCAGGAACGGCAGCGACTCGATGTCGCCGACGGTCCCGCCGACCTCGGTGATCACCACGTCGACGTCCTCGGTCGCCATCCGGCGGATCCGGGACTTGATCTCGTTGGTGATGTGGGGGATGACCTGGACGGTGTCGCCCAGGTACTCGCCGCGTCGCTCCTTGGCGATGACGGTGGAGTAGACCTGGCCGGTGGTGACGTTCGCCGAACCGTGCAGGTTGGTGTCCAGGAACCGCTCGTAGTGGCCGATGTCCAGGTCAGTCTCGGCGCCGTCGTCCGTGACGAAGACCTCACCGTGCTGGAACGGGTTCATGGTGCCCGGGTCCACGTTGAGGTACGGGTCGAGCTTCTGCATGGTGACGCGCAGGCCGCGGGCCTTGAGGAGCGCGCCGAGGCTGGAGGCGGTGAGGCCCTTGCCGAGCGAAGAGGCGACACCCCCGGTGACGAAGAGGTGCTTGGTCGTCACGGCGCGGCCGTTCGCTGCCTTGCCGGAATGGGGCTGTGCCAAGAGGGGGCTCCCGTGGGTCGCGTGTCGAAGGTGACGTGGGCGGGATGCTCTCGACTCGCCGAACGACGGGAGGCGGTGCGGTGCACGGCACTCGGGGGGTCGTCGATTCGGCTGGTCCGGGGCGTTTGATCCCACCGGTCCACGGGATACCAGGGTATCAGTGACGCGACCCGGACGCCTTCCGGCCCGCTCGCGGCACCCCGGGGGCGTGCGCGGGGCGCACCACCGGCGCATCATCCGGCGCAGCAGTCACACCGGTCGCACCACGGCCGGACCGGGCCACTTCGGAGCACTCCGTTCGGGCCATGACAGCCCCTCCACTGGGACCAGCCGGAACTGATCCGTCCGGACCATCCTGTCCGGCGTCCTCGCGATGCACGGCATTTCCGCCGAATTGTGGCGCCACACGAGGCTGCGCCCGCGTGCTTCGCCCCTTTCGTCCGTCGTAAGCTGCACGGACGCATCGCCGACAGCACGAGCACGCGGAGGGCGTGGGAGGTCAGGACACTCCCGGTCCCCGATGCGCGACCGGACCTCCCCGTATTCCAGCTCCTCCCCTCCCACCCCAGGGGCTCGACCGAGCCCCGCGCGGACACTCCAGCAAGGCCCGCCACCACCCCTCGGCGGGCCGGACGTCCCGGGGTGGGCTCCGGCCCCGCAGACCGCTCGCTCCCCCAGATCGCCGATGCGTCGTGACCACATTGCGAACTGGAGATCCACGTGGCCGGCCGTATCGAGGACTACGCACTCATCGGGGACATGCAGACCGCTGCCCTGGTCAGCAGGGACGGGGCGGTGGACTGGCTCTGCCTGCCCCGCTTCGACTCTCCGGCCGTGTTCGCCGGCCTGCTCGGCACCGATGAACACGGCTTCTGGCGGATCGGTCCGGCCGAAGCCGTCGCGACCGAAGTCCCCACCCCCGCGGCACCCCCCACCCCGGCCGCCCCCGCACTCGGCCTCCCCCGCTTCACCGACACCGCCGAGCTGAGGGTCCCGCCGCCCACCGCGGCCGCCCCCGCGGTGCCCGCCGACCGCCGCCGCTACCGGGGCGACTCGCTGGTCCTGGAACAGGAGTGGGACACCCAGGGCGGCACCGTCCGGGTGATCGACTTCATGCCGCCGCGCCCGCTGGCCGGCCGCGACGCCGTCCCCCAGGTGATCCGGATCGTCGAGGGCGTGGCCGGCACCGTCCGGATGCGCTCGGCGGTGCGGATGCGCTTCTCGTACGGGCGCATCGTGCCCTGGGTGCACCGGGTCGAGCAGGCCGGCGGCGGCCACCGCACCGTCGCCGTGGCCGGGCCCGACTCGGTGTGGCTGGACGGCGAGTCCGAGACCTACGGCCGCGACCTGACCACCTACGCCGACTTCACCGTCACCGCCGGCGAGCGGATCGCCTTCGCCCTGACCTGGCAGGCCTCCCACCTGGACGCGCCGAAGGCCCCGGACGCCGAGGAGATGCTCGACGCCACCACCGACTTCTGGCACGAGTGGGCCGCCCAGTGCACCTACCAGGGCCCCTACCGCGAGGCCGTGATCCGCTCCCTGATCACCCTCAAGGGCCTCACCTACGCCCCCACCGGCGGCATCGTCGCCGCCCCCACCACCTCGCTGCCCGAGGACATCGGCGGTGAGCGCAACTGGGACTACCGCTACACCTGGCTGCGCGACGCCGCGATCACCCTCTCCTCGCTGCTGCGCACCGGCTACCGCGACGAGGCCAAGGCCTGGCGCGAGTGGCTGCTGCGCGCCGTCGCCGGCGACCCGGAGAACCTCCAGATCATGTACGGCATCGCCGGCGAGCGCGAGCTCACCGAGTCCTCGCTGGACTGGCTGCCCGGCTACGAGGGCTCGCAGCCCGTCCGGGTCGGCAACGGCGCGGCCGGCCAGCTCCAGCTCGACGTCTACGGCGAGGTCGTCGAGGCCCTGCACCTGGCCCACATGACCGGCCTGGTCCGCAACGACCACGCCCACCACCTCCAGCTGCGCCTGATCGAGTACCTGGAGGACCACTGGCAGGAGCCGGACGAGGGCATCTGGGAGGTCCGCGGCCCGCGCCGGCACTTCGTCCACTCCAAGGTGATGGCCTGGGTCGCCGTCGACCGGACGATCAAGCTGCTGGAGCAGACCCCCGAGGACGCCCCCTCCGACGGCCACCTGGAGCGCTGGCGCGAGCTGCGCGAGACCATCCACCGGGACGTCTGCGAGAAGGGCTACGACCCGGAGCGCAACACCTTCACCCAGTACTACGGCGGCAAGGAGCTGGACGCCTCGCTGCTGCTCATCCCCCAGGTCGGCTTCCTGCCGCCGGACGACAAGCGCGTCATCGGCACCATCGAGGCGATCCAGCGCGAGCTGTCCACCGAGGACGGCTTCGTGCTGCGCTACCCGACCCACGACGAGAGCGGCAACAACGTCGACGGCCTCTCCGGCCACGAGGGCGCCTTCCTGGCCTGCTCGTTCTGGCTGGCCGACGACCTCGCCATGATCGGCCGGGTGCAGGAGGCGCGCGAGCTGTTCGACCGGCTGCTCTCGCTGCGCAACGACCTCGGCCTGCTCGCCGAGGAGTGGGACCCGCGGCTCAAGCGCCAGGTCGGCAACTTCCCGCAGGCCTTCAGCCACGTCCCGCTGATCGACACCGCACTGCGGCTGACCGCCTGCGGCGGCGCCTACCTGTCCGCCCAGCCGGACGGCCTGGCGGCCGAGCGGGTCGAGCAGGCGACGGTCTAGCGGCCCGGCGGTCCGGCGGCCTGGCGGTCTAGGGCCGCTGGACCAGCTCGTCGTAGGTGCTGAGCACCTGGGCGACGGTGGCGGCCTCGTCCGGCCAGGTCTCGGCCTGCTGCCGGCCCGCCGCCACCAGCCGCTCGCGGCCCGCCGGGTCGACCAGCAGCCCGCGCACCGCCCGGCCGATCGCGATCGGGTCGCCGGCCGGCACCAGCACGGCCGCGTCGCCGACCAGCTCGGGGATCCCGCCGACGGCGGTGGCGACCACCGGCACGCCGGCCCGCATCGACTCCTGCACCACCAGCGAGCGGGCCTCCCAGCGACTGGCGACCACCACCACGTCGGCGGCCGCCAGCAGGTCGGGCACGTCGGTGCGGAAGCCGAGCAGCCGCACCGGCAGCTTCTCGGCGGCGATCCGCTCGCGCAGCCCGGCCGCCTCCGGGCCGTCCCCGGCGACCAGCAGCAGCGGCTCCGGGTCCAGCACGGACAGCTCGCGGGTGGCGTCCAGCAGCAGCCCGAAGGCCTTCTGCGGGACGAGCCGGCCGACCGCCAGCACCAGCGGCCGGTCCGGGCCGTCGCCGAGCAACGCGGCGCGCGCCGCGGCCCGGTCGAGCCGGCCCTCGGGCATCGGCGGGGCGGCCACCGGGCCGAGCCGGGCGTCGGTGGCGCCCAGCTCGCGGGCCCGGGCGACCAGGTCGGAGGAGGCGCCGAGGACGAGGTCGGCGGCGCGCGCGACCCGGCGCTCCATCAGCCGCTGCAGGCGGCGTTCCAGGCCGGTGGCCAGCAGCGCGTGGTGGGAGGTGACCACCAGCGGGGTCTCCGGGCGCAGGCCCGGGAAGCGGCCGGCGGTGCGCAGGGCGAGGTCGGCGAGCAGTCCGGCGCGCAGCCCGTGCGCGTGCACGACGTCGGCGCCGGTGAAGGCCCGGCGCAGCTCACCGATCGCGGTGGCGTCACTGCGGGCGCCGGCGGTGGGGGTGATGTCGACGGTGTGGAACCTGGCGCCGGTGCGGGAGAAGCCGAACAGCGCGTCCGTGCCGGCCGGGGCGCACACCGTGACGATCACGCCGTGCGCGACGAGGCCCTGCGCCAGGGAGCGCACGTGGGCACCGATGCCGCCGGTGCTGGCGGCCAGGACGAGTACCACGTGCAGCTGCCCCGGTTCTGGGGTGGCAGCGGCGGCCCGGGCGGCGGAATGGTCCACGTTCTCTCGCATCCGACTCGATCAGGTTCGCGCGCCGCTTCGCGAGGGTTGCCCGTCGGCGGCGCTCGGGACTGGAAAGCCAGTGTCCAGCCGCCACCATGCCAGGTCGGCGGCCCTCTTGGACAGTCGGCGCCACCAGGGGCGCGTCGCCTTCCGTCCGCAAGGGCCACCCGACCCTGTCAGTGGGTCGGACGCCCCGGCCAGGGCGTGTCGCAGCAGGTCCGGCCGGGCGTTCGACGGACCCGCGTCAGCGGTGGCGCGGGGCCCGGGCGGCGGCCAGCAGTTCCTCGGCGTGGGCCCGGCCGAGCTCGGAGTCCTCCAGTCCGGCCAGCATCCTGGAGAGTTCGCGCACCCGCTCCTCGTCGTTCAGCACCTTGACGCCGCTGCGGGTCACGGTGCCGTCGTTGGTCTTCTCCACCACCAGGTGCCGGTCCGCGAAGGCGGCGACCTGCGGCAGGTGGGTGACCACCACGACCTGGGCGGATTCGGCCAGTTTGGCCAGCCGGCGGCCGATCTCGACCGCGGCCTTGCCGCCGACGCCCGCGTCCACCTCGTCGAACAGGTAGGTGGGGACGGGGTCGGCGCCCGCGAAGACCACCTCGACGGCGAGCATCACCCGGGACAGCTCACCGCCCGAGGCGCCCTTGGCGATCGGGCGGGGCTGGGCGCCGGGGTGCGGCGCGAGCAGCACCTCGACCTCGTCCACGCCGTGCGGGCCGTAGGCGACGGTGCGGCCGTCGACCTCGATCCCCGACAGGTCGTCGACCTGGGCGATCGAGAAGGTCACCCGGGCGTGCGGCATCGCCAGTTCGGCGAGTTCGGCGGAGACGGCCTCGGCGAAACGCCCGGCCGCGGCCTGCCGGGCGCCCGAGACCTCGGCCGCCAGCTCGGCCAACTCGGCCCGCAGCGCGGTCTCCTGGGCGCCGAGCTGGTCGATCCGGTCGTCGTCGCCGTCGAGTTCGGCGAGCCGGGCGGAGCCGGCCTCGGCCCAGGCGAGCACCTCGGCGAGGGAGTTCTCCGGGCCGCCGTACTTGCGCAGCAGCTGGGCCAGGACGGCCCGGCGGTCCTCGACGGCAGCGAGCCGGACGGGGTCGGCGTCCAGGTCGTCCGCGTAGCCGGCCAGGTCGCCGGCCACGTCGGCGAGCAGGTAGCCGACCTCGTTGAGGCGGTCGGCGAGACCGGCGAGGCGCTCGTCGTGGTGGCGCACGGCGTCCAGCGCGCGGCGGGACTGCGCGAGCAGGGTGCCCGCGTCCAGTGCCTCCGGGTCGGCCGGGTCGCCGGCCAGGGCGGCGTGGGCGAGGGTCGCGGCGGAGGACAGCGCGTCGGCGTGGCCCAGCCGCTCGGCCTCGGCGGCCAGCTCCGTGTCCTCGTCGGCCACCGGCTCGGCGGCGGCGATCTCGTCCAGGCCGAAGCGCAGCAGATCGGCCTCCTGGGCGCGCTCGCGGGCCCGGGTGGTCAGCTCCTCCAGGGTGGCCGAGACCTCGCGCAGGCTCCGGTAGGTCTCCCGGTAGCGGGCCAGCGGCTCGGCCACCGCCTCGCCCGCGTACCGGTCCAGCGCGCCGCGCTGGCGGGCCGGGCGCAGCAGCCGCTGCTGGTCGGTCTGGCCGTGCACGGCGATCAGTTCCTCGCCGAGTTCGGTGAGCAGCCCGACCGGGACGGCCCGGCCGCCGACGTACGCCCGGGAGCGGCCCTCGGCGGAGACGGTCCGGCTGATCAGCAGGGCGCCCTCGTCCAGTTCGGCCCCGGCCTCGGCCGCGCGGATCGCCGCCGGGGAGCCCGCGGGCAGCTCCAGCCGGCCCTCGACGACGGCGCGTCCGGTCCCGTTGCGCACCAGGCCCGGGTCGGCGCGGCCGCCGAGCAGCAGGCCGAGGCTGGTCACGACCATGGTCTTTCCGGCGCCGGTCTCACCGGTCACGGCGGTGAAGCCGGGGGCGAGTTCGACCACCGCGTCGTCGATGACCCCAAGATCCCGTATCCGCATCTCGTCCAACACGGAGACGACCTTACGAGGTTCCACCCCCGGCGCGCGACGAGCGGCAACGCCGCACGGCAACTCCGCGCCCGGAAGTTCACCCCTTCCGGGGCGTTTGCCCAGGTCCCGGCACCGTGCACCACGGCAGGAAGATCTGCACCAGCGGTCCGATCGCCAGTGCGTACGCAACCGTGCCGACCCCGGCGGTGCCACCCAGCAGGACGCCGGCGACCAGCACCGTCACCTCGATGCCGGTGCGGATCAGCCGCAGCGAACGCCCGGTGCGCCGGTGCAGGCCGGTCATCAGGCCGTCGCGCGGGCCGGGGCCCAGGCGGGCACCGATGTAGAGGCCGGTGGCCAGGCCGTTGAGCAGGATCGCGGCGACCATCAGCGCGATCCGGGCGGGCAGCCCGTGCGGGCCGTCGACCAGACGCAGCGTGAAGTCCATCGAGGCGCCCAGCACCAGCACGTTGGCGACGGTGCCGACGCCCGGGCGCTGGCGGATCGGGATCCACAGCAGCAGGACCAGGGCGCCGCAGATGGTCACCCAGGTGCCCACCGAGAGGCCGGCGACGCGTTGCAGGCCCTGGTGGAAGACGTCCCACGGGTCGAGGCCGAGGCCGGAGCGCAGCATCAGCGCCATGCTCGCGCCGTACAGGTAGAGGCCGACGGCGAGCTGCGGGATCCGGCGGCCCAGGGCGTGGGTGTCACCGAGCACCCGGGCGGCGAGCGGGGGCCGGGCGGCCTCCGGGGCGGGTCCGGACGTGGTCGTGGGCGTGGTCGTGGTGGCCATCGGGCGCTCCTGCGGGTGGTGCTGCACCCCGGGCGGCCCCGGCGGTGGCGGACTCGACGGCCGCACTGCCATGATGGTCAGGCCAATAGAGCCCGCTCCAGGGCCAATTTCGAGCAAGTGGACTGATCAAGCCTTGGCCGACTGGCACACCACCGTCACCCCGCCCGCGCTCGCCCGACTGCTCGCCGCCGCCCGGCTGCCCGAACCGGCCACCGCCCGCCGCCCCGCCTACCGGACCCTCGCCGGGCAGATCCGGCTGCTGGTCACCGAGGGCCGCCTGCCGGTCGGCGCCCGGCTGCCCGCCGAACGCGAACTCGCCGGCGCCCTGGAGCTGAGCCGCACCACCGTCGCCACCGCCTACGAGACCCTGCGCGCCGACGGCTACCTGCTCAGCCGCCGCGGCGCCGGCAGCTGGACCGCCCTGCCCGAGGGCGCCCCGCCGCCCAGCGACGCGCTGCACCCCGTCCCCCCGGACGAGCAGGGCCGCACCCTGGACCTCGGCGTCGCCGCCCTGCCGGCCCCGCAGCCCTTCCTCGGCGAGGCCACCGTCCGGGCCGTCGAGCAGCTGCCCTGCTACGCCTCCGGACACGGCCACTACCCCACCGGCGTCCCGGTGCTGCGCGAGGCCCTCGCCCGCCGCTACACCCAGCGCGGCCTGCCCACCACCCCCGACCAGATCCTCGTCACCACCGGCGCGATGGGCGGGCTGCACCTCGTCCAACGGGCGCTGATCGGCCGCGGCGACCGGGTCGCCGTCGAGGCCCCCAGCTACGCCCACACCCTTCAGGCGCTCCGGATCACCGGCGCCCGCCTGGTGCCGGTGCCGTACGGCTACCGCCCCCAGCCCGAGTGGGACCTCGCCGAGTGGCGCGGGGTGCTGCGCGGGGCCGCGCCCAAGGTCGCCTACGTGATCCCCGACTTCCACAACCCGACCGGCGCGCTGATCGGCGAGGAGCAGCGCCGCGAGCTGCTGGCCGCCGCCCGGGCCGCCGGCAGCGTCGTGCTGGCCGACGAGACCACCGCCGAACTCGGCTGGGGCGTACCGGAGTCCGTCCCGCTGCCGCGCCCGATGGCGGCGCTGGACCGGTCCGCCCAGGTGGTCACCGTCGGTTCGGCCAGCAAGCTGCTCTGGGGCGGCCTGCGGATCGGCTGGGTCCGGGCCGCGCCCGCGCTGGTGCGCCGGCTGGCCGCCGACCGGGTCTACAGCGACGTCGGCACGCCGGTCCTGGAACAGCTGATCGCCGCCGAACTGCTGGGCGAGCCGCTGCCCGCCGTCCGGGCGCACCAGCTGGACCGGCTGCGGGCGACGGCGCACGCCTTCGCCGCCGCACTGCCCGAGCACCTGCCGGGCTGGTCGTTCACGCCGCCGCCGGGCGGGCTCTCGCTCTGGGTGTCCACCGGCGGGCTGTCCGGCGCGGCGCTGGCCCGGGCCGGGGAACGCGCCGGGGTGCGGATCGCCTCGGGCAACCGGTTCGGCTCGGACGGCGCGTTCGAGCACCACATCCGGATCCCGCTCACCGTGCCGGCCCCGGCCGTCCCCGCCGCCGTGCAGCGGCTCGCCGAGACCGCCGCCCGGGCGACGGCGGGCGGCCGCTACGGGCCGCCCGGCGACACCCCGCCGCTGGCGATCTGACCGGCGAACCGACGGACGGTCAGCAGTGGGTGTTCGCCCGCCCGCGCCAACCCGTCACCGGCAGCGCGAACTTGGCCACCAGCCGGTCGGTGAACGGCGCCCGGTGCAGTCTGGCCAGGCGCACCGGGGTCTGCCCCCGGCGGACCTCCACCCGTGCGCCGGCGGGCAGTTCGACCGTGCGCCGCCCGTCGCACCAGAGCACGCCGTGCGGGGTCTTGGGCTGCACCTCGACGGCCAGCACCGAGTCCGGCGAGGTCACCAGCGGGCGGGCGAACAGCGCGTGCGCGGAGATCGGCACCATCAGCAGCGCCTCCACCTCCGGCCACACCACCGGCCCGCCGCCGGAGAACGCGTACGCGGTGGAACCGGTCGGCGTCGCGCACACCACGCCGTCGCAGCCGAAGTTGGAGACCGGGCGGCCGTCCACCTCGGTCACCACCTCCAGCATCCGCTCCCGCGACGCCTTCTCTATCGACGCCTCGTTCAACGCCCAGTCCTGGTGCACCACATCGCCGTTGGTGCGGACGATGACGTCGATCGTCATCCGCTCCTCGACCTCGTAGTCGGCGTCGACCACCCGCTCGACCACCACGGCCAGATCGTCCCGCTCGGCCTCGGCGAGGAACCCGACCCGGCCCAGGTTGATCCCGAGCATCGGCAGCCCGTGCTCACGGGCCAGCTCCGCGCCGCGCAGCAGCGTCCCGTCCCCGCCGGCGACCAGGATCAGCTCGCAGCCGTCCGCCGCGCCCGGGCCCCCGGCCACCTTCTCGACCCCGTCCGGCAGGTCCAGGTCCAGCGCCTCGGAGGCGAGCAGTCTGATCCGGATGCCCGCCTTCAGCAGCCCGTGCACCAGGGCCTCGACGCTGCGCAGCGCCGCCGCCCGGCCGGTGTGCGCGATCAGGAAGACCGTACGTTCTTCATCGCTCATGCCGCTGCCCTCTCCCTCACGCCTGCCGGGTCGCCTTCGGCCCCGGTACGGCCGCGTCACACAGCATGACGGACCGGACGCCCCCACAGCACCCTATCGGGGCCCCTCCGCGACGGCCCGGTCCGCCTCGGCGGGATCCAGCCGCGGGGCGTCCCGGCGCAGCCACAGGAAGTACTCCACGTTCCCGGACGGGCCCGGCAGGGGGCTCGCGGTGACGGCGCGCACGCCCAGCCCGAGCTCCCACGCCTGCCCGGCGACCTGGCGCACCATCTCGGCACGCAGCTGGGGGCTGCGCACCACCCCGCCGCTGCCCAGGCGCTCCTTGCCGATCTCGAACTGCGGCTTGACCATCAGCACCAGGTCCGCGTCCCCGGCCGCGCAGGCGGCCAGCGCGGGCAGCACCAGGCCCAGCGAGATGAACGACAGGTCGCCGACCACCAGGTCGACCGGGGTGCCGCCGATCAGCTCCAGGGTCAGCTCCCGGACGTTGGTGCGGTCCATCACCGTCACCCGCTCGTCGCTCTGCAGCGACCAGGCGAGCTGCCCGTAGCCGACGTCCACCGCCAGCACGCCGGCCGCACCGGCCCGCAGCAGGACGTCGGTGAAGCCGCCGGTGGAGGCGCCCGCGTCCAGCGCCCGGCGGCCCTCGACCACCAGGCCCTGCGGGACGAAGGCGGCGAACGCCCCGGCCAGCTTGTGCCCGCCGCGCGAGACGTAGTCGGGGTCGTTGTCGTCCTTGGCCACCACGACCGCCGCCGAGGTCTCCACCTGGGTGGCCGGCTTGGTCGCGGTGGTGCCTCCGACGGTCACCCGGCCGGCCGCGATCAGCTCGGACGCGTGCTCACGCGACCGGGCCAGCTTGCGGCGGACCAGCTCCGCGTCGAGTCGGCGTCGTGCCACTGCCACTGGTGTTTCAGCTCCTACGGGTCCTGCGGGTCGTTCCAGGGTCATTCCTGGTCGAGCGCGGCCAGCGTGTCGGCCAGCCGCTGGTGAACATCTTCGTACACCTCGACGTGTGCCTCGGCCGGGACCCCGTCCAGGGCCTCCAGCCGGGCCAGCCCGGCGTCCACGGCGGGGTGGCCGGTCGGGGTCCGTTCCACGCCGAGCGGTTCGACGGCTTCAGCTGGTCCGGTCATCGGGCTTCTTCGTGCTGGTGGCCTTGCGGACGGTGGTCTTCTTCGTCGCCGTGCGCTTCGCGGGCGCCTTGGGCTGCGCGGGCGGCTCGGCGGCCGCCTGCTGCCCGGTGGCGGTCTTCTTGACGGCCGTCTTGCGCACGGTCGTCTTCTTCGCGGCCGTCTTCTTGGCCACCGGCTTCTCGGCCGCCGCCTTCTTCGCCGGGGACTTCTTCGCCCCGGCCCGGCCCGCCGCCGGGGCCTTCTCCGTCCGAGCCTTCTCCGCCGAGGTCTGCTCCGCCGCCGTGGGCTTCTTCGCCGGGGTCCGCTTCGCGGCGGCCTTGCCCGGTACCGACGGGCGCACCGGCGGGACGGGCGGGTCGACCTCGACCGGCTCGTCCACCTCCACCCGTTCGGCCACTATCGGCTCCCCCGCCGCCGGGGCCACCGACTGCTCGTCCGCCCGCTCCCAGCCGCGCCCGAACAGGTCGTCCGCCCGGGGCGCCGGCGCCGGCTCCGCCGCCTCGTCGGCCCCGGCCGACCGCGCCGCAGGCTCGGCCTCCTCCTCGACCTCGCGCAGCTTGCTCTCCAGGTAGGCGAGCACCACGCCGACCTTCATCACCTGGTCGCCGACCTTCTCGAAGGCCTTCTCCACCTCGCCGCGCGCCACCCCGACGGCCAGGTCCACCCCGGCCCGCCCCGCGGTGACCGCCTCCTCCGCCAGCGTCTGCAGCGTCTTCGCCGACGGCGGGAACTGCCCGCCGAGCCGGCGCTCGACCTCGGTGACGTCGACCCCGGTCCGCTCCAGGATCACGGCCGCCGTCCCGACGACCCGCTTGCCGACCTCCTCCGCCAGCCCGGCGGCGACCTCCACCACTCCCCGCACCGTCCTCGGCAGCATCCGGGTGCCTCCTTAGCGCCTGCGCGCATCGCTCCGTCGCCGTCGGTGCCCGGGCCGATCCGGGCACCCCACCGACGACGCTACCGCCAAAACCCGCCTGCGGTACCGTGGCCCGGCAGGGACCATCGCCGTCACCTGCCGCAACCACCAGGCAACCCAGGGAGGGGAACCGCCGCCATGGCCAACGCCGAGGAGTGCCGCGAGGCACTGGAACAGCTCAGCCGGAACATGGCGAAGTCCACCGGTGACGTCCGCAAGGCGGCCGCTCTCGACCGCTCGCTCAGCTGCCGGATCACCGACCTCGACCTGACCTTCACCGGCCGACTGCGCGACGGCCGGATCCACGACATCGCCTCGGCCCCCGGCGCCCCGGCCGAGAAGGCCGCGATCCGGCTCACCATGAGCAGCGACGACCTGGTCGCCGTGGTCTTCGGCGGGCTCAACTTCGCGTCCGCCTGGGCGGGCGGCCGGATCCGGCTGGAGGCGAGCTTCCGCGACCTGCTGCGGCTGCGCACCCTGCTCTGAACCCGGCCACCCGGACCTGAGCGCCCCGGACCCAAGTGCTCCGGACCGGACCGGACCGCCCTCGCCTTGAGCCCCGTACGGCGGCTCAGAACCCCAGTTCGGCCAGGGCCTTGCGCCCGTCGGCCGGTGCGCCGTCCGCGTCCAGCACCGTCCACGCCGCCGCGCACAGCGCCCGCAGACCGTCCCAGCGGTCCCCGCCGCCGTCCAGCCGCAGCACGCCACCGGCCGCCGACGCGACCCAGCCGCCGCAACCGAAGCCGTCCGCCCCGGTCGTGACCGCCGGGTGCGGCTCCAGCAGCCCGCGCAGGTCCGCCGACAGGTAGGTCGGCCGGTGCTCGGCCGGGGCCGTCAGCAGCTGCGCCGGGGTGGTCACCCCGGTGAAGACCAGCAGGCTGTCCACCCCGCCGTTGAACGCGCCCTCGATGTCGGTGTCCAGCCGGTCGCCGACGACCAGGGGCCGCCGCGCGCCGGTCCGCAGCACGGTCTCCCGGTGCATCGGCGGCTGCGGCTTGCCCGCCACCACCGGGTCCACCCCGGCGGCCGCGCGCACCGCCGCCACCAGCGTCCCGTTGCCGGGCGCGATGCCGCGCGCGGTCGGGATGGTCAGGTCGGTGTTGGAGGCCACCCACGGCAGCCCCTGCTGCACCGCGTACGCGGCCTCCGCCAGCTGCGCCCAGCCGACCGACGGGTCGTAGCCCTGGACCACCGCGAGCGGCTCCTCGGCCAGCGAGCGGACGGCGACCAGCCCGCGCTCGGCCAGTGCCTCCTCCAGCCCCGGGCCGCCCACGACCAGCACCTTCGCCCCGGCCGGCACCTGCTCGGCGACCACCCGGGCGGCCGCCTGTGCCGAGTTGATCACGTCGGACGGCTCGGCCGGCACGCCCAGCCCGGTCAGGTGCTCGGCCACCACCCGCGGCGGGCGGGAGGCGTTGTTGGTCACGTACGCGAGCCGCATCCCGGCCGTCCGGGCGGCGGCCAGCGCGTCCACGGCGTGCTCGATCGCGTGCGGGCCCGCGTAGACCACGCCGTCCAGGTCCAGCAGCGCCGTGTCGTACGCCTCGGTCAGCGGCTGCTCGCTGCCGCCGGGGGCGGTCCGTCGCACGGTGGTGGCCGTCTCGGTCATGGCTGCGCTACCTCATTCACTGCGTCGTTCGCTTCCTCGGGTGCCCCCGAGCGGGTGGCCCTTGAGCCGGTGGGCCCTGGAGCGGGTGGGCCCCGAGCCGGTCAGACCTCGTCGTCCGCACCGGCGTCGCCCGTCGGCGCCCCGTCCGGGTCCGGCGGGGGCGCCAGGTACCCGGGTGCCCCGGGCAGCAGCGGGCCGAACGCCCCGGCGCGGGCCGCCAGGGTCGCCCTGGTCTGCCGCAGCGCCGCCTGGTAGTGCTCGGTGCCCGGCCGCATGGCCACGGCCAGCGCCAGGTGCTCGGCGGACGTCTCGAAGTCGCCCAGCCGGGCCGCCGCGACGCCCCACCCGAACTGAGCGTAGTCGTCCGACGGATCGGCCAGCGCGACGGCCCGGAAGTTCTCCAGCGCCGCCGCGTACGAACCGGTGTCGAACTGGGCCCGCGCCAGCGTCTCGCGGATGCTGCGCGACTGCGGCTCGGCCGCCGCCGCCCGGACCAGCAGTTGCTCGGCGGCGGCCGGATTGCCCTGGGCCAGCAGCCTGCCGCCGCGCCGGAACCAGTCGTACACGTCCCCGGTCGGCTCGCCGGAACGCCCCTGCGCCGGCACGCCGCCGTGCGCCGTAGCGCCCCCGCCGCCGGCGCCGTCCGGCCCGCCCTGCTCGGCCGGGCCGCTGCCGTCCAGCCGTTCCTGCCTGTCGTCCATGCGGTACCTCGCCCTCGGTCGCACACCCGTCCCACAGGTCAGCACGGGTATTCCGATCTCTCAACAACGCGTACCCGGTTACGATGCCCAGAATGAGCACACCCAGTGCAGAAGACGGAGTCGAGACTCCCGAGGGCGGCCCCGGCGATCCCGGGCACGTCGCCACCGCAGGCCTGTCCCTGTCACCCTTCCGAGGCCTGCGCTACGTCCCCGATCGGGTCGGCGCCCTGGCCGCGGTCATGTCACCGCCGTACGACGTCGTCGACCCCGGCCGTCGGCTCGACCTGGAGACCGCCGACCCGCACAACGTGGTCCGGCTGATCCTGCCCAGGCCCGAGCCCGAGGACGCCGGCGACCGGCCCGACCGCGACACCAAGTACCGGCACGCCGCCCGGCTCCTGGCCGCCTGGCAGCGCGAGGGGATCCTCGCCGCCGACCCGGCGCCCGCGCTCTACGTCTACGAGCAGCGCGTGCCCGCCACCGGCGACTCCCCCGAACTGCTCCAACGCGGGCTGATCGGCGCCCTCGCGGTGAGCGGTCGCGAGGCCGGCGTGGTCCTCCCCCACGAGGACGTGATGCCGCGGCCGGTCGCCGACCGGGTCGGCCTGATGCGCACCACCCGGGCCAACCTCGAACCGCTGCTGCTCACCTACCGCGGCAACGGCGGCGCCTCCGGCGTCATCGAGCGGACCGTCCAGGGCGAGCCGCTGCTCTCCACGGCCACCAGCGACGGCACCCACCACCGCCTCTGGGCCGTCGCCGACCCCGCCGAGATCGCCGAGATCAGCCGCGACCTCGCCACCTGCCGGGCCCTGATCGCCGACGGCCACCACCGCTGGGAGATGTACCTCCGCCTCCAGCGCGAGCACCGCCACCTGCCGCGCAGCCCGTGGGACCGCGGCCTGGTGCTCCTGGTGGACACCGCCCGCTACCCGCTGCGGGTCCGGGCCATCCACCGGGTGCTGTACCGGCTGCCGGTGGCCGAGGCGCTGGAGAGGCTCGGCGACCAGTGGAAGGTCAAGGAGGTCCCCGGCCCCCTGACCGCCGCCCTCCAGGCGCTCGCCGAACAGAAACGGCACGGCGGCAACGGCTTCATACTGACCGGCGGGGACGGCGTGTACTGGCTGCTCGGCGAGCCCGAGGAGGCACTGCTCGACGCCACCGTGCCGCACGACCGGCCCGAGGAGTGGCGCCACCTGGACGCCACCGTCCTGCACGCCACCCTGCTCGACCGCACCTGGCACGTCCCCGACGGCCCGGACGACATCGGCTACCTGCACACCGCCGCGGCGGCCGAGCAGGAGGCCGCGCGCACCGGCGGCACCGCCGTCCTGCTGCACCCGGTCCGGGAGAGCGTGGTCCGCAGACTCGCCGAACAGGGCGTCACCATGCCGCGCAAGTCCACCTCCTTCGGACCGAAGCCGGCCACCGGACTGGTCCTGCGCAACCTCGAACTGGGCTAGGTTCCCCCGCCGAAACGCGAAGAGGCCCTGCCCGCTTCCCCCTGGAATTCCAGGGGGAAGCGGGCAGGGCCTCACTCGTCGGTCGAAACCGCTCAGCTGCGGGCGTCGCCCTTGGCCTCGGCGTCAGCCTTGGCCTCGTCCTTGGCCTCGTGCTTGGCCTCGGTGGCGCGCGCGGGCACCACGCCGTCGAACTCCTCGTCGATCTCGAGGTCGTCCTCGTCGTAGTACTCCTCGACGTCCTCCTCGTCCTCGAAGATCACGCGGTCGTCGGAGGCCTCGCCGCCGCGCTTCTTCGCCGGGGCGTCGGCCTGCTCGGACTCCTCCTCGGCCATCTCCGGGTCGAGCGCGTCCACGAACTCCACGCCGTCGATCTCGGCCAGGCGCTCAGCAGCGTTGGTCGTGCCGTCGGTGTCGGCCTCGGCCGCCTTCGCGAACCAGTCACGGGCCTCGTCGCCACGGCCGGCCGCGATCAGCGCCTCGCCGTAGGCGTACCGGAGACGCGCGGTCCACGGGTGCACGGCGCTGGAGGCCAGCTCCGGGCTCTGCAGGGTCACCACGGCCGCGTCGAACTGCTCCATGTCGGAGCGGGCGCCGGCGGAGACCAGGCGCATCTCGACCTGGCCGGCCTTGTCCAGCTGCTTCACCTCGGGCTCACCGGCCATCGCCAGTGCCCGCTCCGGACGGCCCAGACCGCGCTCGCAGTCGGCCATCACGGGCCACAGGTCCGCGCGGCCGGTCATCCGACGGGCGGCACGGAACTCGGTCAGCGCCTCGGAGTACCGCTGCGTCATGTACGAGGCGAAACCGGCCGCCTCACGGACGGCGGCCACGCGGGAGGCCAGACGGAGCGCGACGCGGGAGAACTGGTAGGCCTCCTCCGGCTCGGTGTCGAGCAGGCGGGCCACCATCACCAGGTTGCGGGCGACGTCGTCCGCGAGCGTCTTGGGAAGGCTCTTGAGCTCCTGGCGCACGTCCCCGTCCAGCTCGAAGCCGGTGACGTCCTCCGGGATCGGCAGGCGCTTGACGGGCTCGTAGTTGCCACGACGGTCGTCGTAGCCACCCCGGTCGTCACGGCGGTCGTCGCGGTTGCCGCGGTAGCCGCCGCGGTCGTCCCGACGGTCACCACGGTCGCGGTTGAAGCCGCCACCGGAGGGGCGGTCGTCGCGGCGGAAGCCGCCACGGTCGCCGCCACGGTCATCGCGGTTGAAACCACCCGAGGGACGGTCACCACGGTCACGGTTGAAGCCACCACCGGAGGGGCGGTCGTCACGACGGAAGCCACCGCGGTCGCCGCCACGGTCGTCGCGGTTGAAACCACCGGACGGACGGTCGTCACGACGCGGACGGTCGTCACGGTCACGGTTGAAACCGCTCGGACGGTCATCGCGACGGAAACCGCCACCACCGGACGGGCGGTCGCCACGGTCACGGTTGAAGCCGCCACCGGAGGGGCGGTCGTCGCGACGGAAACCGCCACGGTCGCCGCCACGGTCGTCGCGGTTGAAACCACCCGAGGGGCGGTCGCCACGGTCACGGTTGAAGCCACCGCCCGAGGGGCGGTCGTCACGACGGAAGCCACCGCGGTCGCCACCGCGGTCATCGCGGTTGAAACCACCGGACGGGCGGTCGTCACGACGCGGACGGTCGTCACGGTCACGGTTGAAACCGCTCGGACGGTCATCGCGACGGAAACCGCCACCACCGGACGGGCGGTCGCCACGGTCACGGTTGAAGCCGCCACCGGAGGGGCGGTCGTCACGACGGAAGCCGCCACGGTCGCCGCCACGGTCATCGCGGTTGAAACCACCCGAGGGGCGGTCGCCACGGTCACGGTTGAAGCCACCGCCCGAGGGGCGGTCGTCACGACGGAAGCCACCGCGGTCGCCACCGCGGTCATCGCGGTTGAAACCACCGGACGGGCGGTCGTCACGACGCGGACGGTCGTCACGGTCACGGTTGAAACCGCTCGGACGGTCATCGCGACGGAAACCGCCACCACCGGACGGACGGTCGCCACGGTCACGGTTGAAACCACCACCGGACGGACGGTCGTCACGACGGAAACCGCCACGGTCGCCACCACGGTCATCGCGGTTGAAACCACCCGAGGGACGGTCACCACGGTCACGGTTGAAGCCACCGCCCGAGGGACGGTCGTCACGACGGAAACCACCGCGGTCGCCACCACGGTCATCGCGGTTGAAACCACCGGACGGACGGTCGTCACGACGCGGACGCTCGTCACGGTTGAAGCCGCCACCGGAGGGGCGGTCGTCGCGACGGAAGCCACCGCCGCCCTGACGGTCGTCCCGACGGGCGCCGCCACGGTCGTTCGACCAGCCCCCACGGGACCGGGGCTCGTAGCCTCGGCCGTCGTCCGATCGACGCTCGGGACGGTCCTGGGGCTGGTTCGACATCGTGGTGACTCCTTCTGCTGCTTCAGCTCCACCGCGGACTGAGCAACTCCGCTGCCGTCACGCGGTTTCGGCGCCGGCCTCCTGGCCGCGCACCATCTCCATTGTCCGACATCCCGGAACACTCCGCCTGGGCGAAGGTCCCGGCCTGCCGGGGTACTACTCGTTCGCAAAACACAAAAAGGCCGCGGCCCCAGCGAATCGCTGGGGCCGCGGCCTTGAATAATTGTTCGGCGGCGTCCTACTCTCCCACAGGGTCCCCCCTGCAGTACCATCGGCGCTGTGAGGCTTAGCTTCCGGGTTCGGAATGTAACCGGGCGTTTCCCTCACGCTATGACCACCGAAACCCTATCGGGTATTCAGCGAAACACACTTTTTAATTGATAAGTGTTTTTCTTGTTCGCCGGCGATAGCTGTTCGCTACCCGGGAACCACACAGTGAACGCGAGCGTCTGAGGACAAGCCCTCGGCCTATTAGTACCGGTCAACTCCACCCCTCACAGGGCTTCCATATCCGGCCTATCAACCCAGTCGTCTACTGGGAGCC
>NZ_JBHVPH010000013.1:197908-217188 GCF_042887425.1 Kitasatospora sp. NPDC057940 | reverse complement strand
CTGTTTGTGCTGGTGGTGTGTGTGAGTTGGTGGTTGAGGTTGGTGAGGGCGTTGTGGGTGGCTTTGGTGTGTTGGTTGGGGATGGTGTGTTTGGGGAGGAGGGTGGGCCAGCCGTGGGGGGTGGTGGTGAAGGTGATGGTGAGTTTGGTGTGTTGGTTGTTGTGGGTGGGGGTGAGGGTGTAGGTGGTGGTGCCGGTGAAGTGGCCGGTGTGGGTGGTGGTGAGGGTGTGTGGGGGTGTGATGTGGGTGGTGGTGGCGGTGAAGTGGATTTTGGGTCCGGGTTTGGTGTGGCCGTTGGGGTGGATGGTGATGTGGGTGGTGCCGCCGGGGTGTTCGGGGGTGGGGTTGCCGGGTTGGTGGGTGTTGTGGGGGGTCCACCAGGTGGTGGTGCCGTTGAGTTCGGCGATGAGGTGGTTCCAGACCTGGTGGGTGGGGGCGTGGATGACGGCTTCGTTGACGAGGTCGTAGGTGTGCATGGTGTGGTCCTCCTGTCCTTTTCCGGGTTCGTGGTGTCCTGAGTTCCTGGGTTCTTTTTCCGGCCTTCTGGCGTGTAGGCCTGTATTTCTTTTTTGCCGCTTGCCGCTTGCCGCTTGCCGCTTGCCGCTTGCCGCTTGCCGCTTGCCGCTTGCCGTTTGCGGGTTTTTTGCTGGTTTGTTTTGTCTGTCTGTGGTTGGGGTCTTCTGTTTGTGGTCGTCGGCGGTTGTGTGCCTGTCGCCTGCCGCCTGCCGTTTGTGGCTTGCGTCTGTGTTTGGGATTGTTTTATTGGTGTTTTTTTGTGCGCGTGTTCTTGTGCCTGCGTGTTTCTGTGCCTGTGTGCCTGTGCGTCTGTGTCCGCGGCTGGGCCTGTGCCCGTGCGCCTGTGTTTGTGTTTCCGTGTCTTCGGCTGTGTCTGTGTGTGTTGTTGTTAGGGGAAGATGTTTTGGCCGGGGGTGAGGGTGTGGGTGGGGTCGTATTTGTGTTTGGTGTTGGTGAGGTTGTTCCATTGGGGGCCGTAGTGGTTTTTCCAGTCGGTGGGGGTCATGTGGGGGATGGCGCCGACGAGGTAGCGTTTGGCGCCGAGGGTGGTGGCGTGGTCGTAGAGGGTGCGGTTGTGGGTGAGTTGGGTGGTGGGGTTGGTGTCGGGGTGGGGGAAGGTGAGGAGGTCGAAGAGGTAGGTGGTGGGTTCGTTTGGGGTGATGGCGTAGGGGTGGGTGAGTTTGTTGGTGGGGAAGGGGTAGAAGAGGAGGAGGCCTTGGCCGAGGGTTTCGGGGGTGAGGAGGGGGGTGGCGTAGGTGATGAAGTTGGCGGCTTGGGTGGCGGGGAGGAAGAGGCTGAGCCAGGGTTTGGGTTGGTTCCAGTAGCCGAGGTTTTTGAGGTTTTGGGTCCAGGTGTCGGCGCGGTAGGTGTATTCGCGGTAGGTCTGGTCGGTGGTGGTGGTTTGGTTGGGGTTGGGGTTGAGTCCGGTGAGGAGGGGTGTGGGGTTGGGGGGTGTGGTGCCGTTGTAGTAGGTGGCGGTTTCGATTTTGTAGAGGGGGGTGGTGTTGTGTTGGGGGATGATTTCGCCGACTTGGGTGTGGAAGCGGCCGTCGTTGAGGATGGTTTGTTGGTCGGTGAGGTAGGTGGTGAGGTTGTTGTAGTAGAGGTTGAAGACGAGGGCGCGTTGGGGGGCGGGGATGAGTTTGACGGTGGCGCGGATGATGATGCCGAATTGTCCGGCGCCGGCGAGGGCGGCGTGGAAGAGGTCGCGGTTTTTGGTGGGGGTGGCGGTGAGGAGGTGGCCGGTGCCGGTGATGATGTCGATGGATTCGACGGTGTCGGCTTGGAGGCCGTGTTTTTGGACGGTGTTGCCGATGCCGCCGATGCTGATGGTGCCGCCGATGGAGAGGTGGAGGTAGTCGGTGAGGCAGGGTGGGGTGAGGCCTTGGTTGAGGGCGGCGTCGGTGAGTTGGGCCCAGGTGACGCCGGCGTCGACGGTGGCGTTGGTGGGGGTGATGGTGTGGATGCGGTTGAGGGTGCGGGCGTCGATGCTGATGCCGCCGTTGGTGGAGGCTTGGCCGTAGTTGGAGTGTGATTCGAGGTCGTTGTCGGTGCCGCTGCGGCCGTTCATGGCGACTTTGAGGCCGTTGCGGCGGGCGTAGTTGATGATTTTGATGATGTCCTGGTCGGAGCCGGGTTTGAGGACGGCGTGGGGGGTGTTGGTGGTGAGGCGGCCGAAGTCGTGGCTGAATTCGGTGAGGGTGGTGGTGTCGGTGGTGAGGGTGCCGTCGAGGGTGGGGATGGGGGAGAGGTGGCCGTGGGTGGTGGGGGTGTTGGTGGTGGCCCAGGTGCGGGTGGTGGTGTTGTAGGCGGTGATGAGGGCGGTGGTGGCGGTGGTGGTGAGGAGGGTTCGTCGGGTGAGGTTGGGGTTGGGCATGGGTTTCCTGTTCGGGTAGTGGGTGTGTTCGGGTGGTGTGTGTCTGTTCGTGGGTGGGGTGTCTGATGGTGTGATGGCCGCGGGCGGGTGGCCTGGTGGTGGTTAGTGTGTGAGGGCGGGTGGGTGGGTTCTGGGGGTGGGCTGCTTGCTGGGTCCGTGTGGGTGTTCGGTTGTCGGTCGTGTGTGCGTGCGGTTCGGGTGGGGTGTCCCGGGGTGTGGGCCGGCCGGGCGGCGGGGTCCGTGGGTGGGCGGGTGCCGCCCGGCCGTGTTGGGTGTGCCTGTGTGGTTGTCCCGTGCGCCCGTGTGCCCGAGCGTGTGTGCCCGAGCGTGTGTGTCCGGGTGTGCGCGTGTGTGGGGTCAGGGGGTGGTGTGGGTGACGGTGGCGCGTTGGTAGTTGAGGAGGTCGAAGCGGCGGGTCTGGCGGCGGAAGCGGTAGGTGTAGGTGGGCCAGATGGAGGGGTTGTTGCCGTGCTGGTCGGTGTACCAGCTCCGGCAGCCGCCGGCGTTCCAGACGGTGTTCTTCAGGCGGGCGGTGAGGGTCTGGTTGTAGGTGTCCTGGGCTTCGGGGCGGACCTCGACGGAGGTGATGCCGTGGGTGTCGATGGTCTTGAGGGCGTCGACGATGTAGGCGATCTGGGCTTCGATCATGACGGTCTGGGAGGAGTGGCCCAGGGTGGTGTTGGGGCCCAGGAGCATGAAGAGGTTGGGGAAGCCGTGGATGGTGGTGCCGCGGTGGGCCTTCATGCCGTGGGTGTGCCAGGTGTCGCGCAGGGTGGTGCCGTCGCGGCCGTGGATGCGGCGGGCGACGGGGCGGTCGGTGGCGGTGAAGCCGGTGGCCAGGATGATGGTGTCGACGGTGCGGGTGGTGCCGTCGGCGGTGGTGATGTGGGTGGGCCCGATGCCGGTGATGGTGTCGGAGACGATGTCGACGTTGGGCTGCTGGATGGCGGGGTACCAGGTGTTGGAGAACAGCAGGCGCTTGCAGCCCACCGTGTAGTCGGGGGTCAGGCGCTCGCGCAGGGCGGGGTCGGCGACGGACTTCTTGAGGTGGCCGGCGGCCATGTTCTTCATGCCGGTGGTGCGGCCCGGGCGGGACATGAAGAACGCGACGATCTCGCGGCCGTTCTTGTTGAACGCGCGGCGGAAGCGCTGGTAGCCGGGCAGGTGGCGCAGCATCCAGGTGTGGCGCGCGGTGTTGGGCTTGTCGGGTTTGTGGGCGACCCAGGGCGGGGTGCGCTGGTAGAGGTCGAGGCGGGCGACCCGGTCCTGGATGGCGGGGACGAACTGGATGGCGGAGGCGCCGGTGCCGATGACGGCGACGTTGCGGCCGGTGAGGTCGTGGTCGTGGCGCCAGCGCGCGGAGTGGAACACGGTGCCGGTGAAGGTGGACAGGCCCGGCAGGTCGGGGACGGCGGGCTCGGACAGGTAGCCGGTGCCGGTGACCAGGATCTGCGCGGTGTAGCGGCCGTGGGTGGTGTGGATGCGCCAGTGGCGGTGGTCGCCGTCCCAGTGGGCGTCGAGGAGTTCGTGGCCGTAGCGCAGGTGGGGTTCGACGCCGAAGCGGCGGGCGGTGTCCTTGAGGTAGGCGTGGACTTCGGCCTGGGTGGCGAAGGTGGACTTCCACTCCGGGTTGCGGGCGAAGGAGAAGGAGTAGAGGTGGGCCTGGACGTCGCAGGCGCAGCCGGGGTAGGTGTTGTCGCGCCAGGTGCCGCCGAGGTCGGTGGCGCGTTCGAAGACGAGGAAGTCGTCGGTGCCGGTCTGCAGGAGGCGGATCGCGGTGCCCAGGCCGGAGATGCCGGCGCCGATGATGGCGACTTTGAGGTGGCGCACGGCGGTGGTGTCGGGGTGTGCGGTGGCGCCGGCGGGTTCGGGCTGGTCGGCGCCGGAGGGGGCGGGGTGTTCGGCGGTGGTGGTCATGGCCGGGGTGTCCCCTTTCAGGCGCGGCGGGTGAGGGTGACGCGGAAGTTGTTGAAGATGTGGTCTTCGAGGGTGTAGGCGAAGATGTCGAGGTAGCGCTCGAAGCGCTGGACGGTGGTCTCGTCGGCCATGGCGACGGCCTCGTCGCGGCGGGCGGCCAGGAGTTCGAGCCAGGCGCGGCAGGCGCGGGCGAACGACTCGGGTTCGTTGCGGATCTCGGTGACCTCGAAGAGGCCGTCGAGGCCGGCGGCGAGTTCGGGCAGGCGCGGGATGTGGCAGCCCTCGAACTCCTCGCGCTGGAGGAACTTGAGGTCGTCCAGGAGCTGGCGGCGCAGCGGGGGGTTCTCGACGGTCATGGTGTGCAGGACGAAGCGGGCGCCGGGCTTGAGCAGGGAGTGGACCTGCTTGAAGAAGACGCGGTAGCGCTGGGTGCGCTCCTTGGGGGTGAGGGAGGAGAGCACGAAGTGTTCGAGGGCGTTGATGCAGAACGCGGCGTCGTAGGGCTCGCCGTCGGCCTTGTGGTCCTCCCAGCTCTCGACGCGGGCGTGGATGGCGGGGTTGTCGAGGGCGGCGACGAAGTCGGCCTGGGTGCGGGAGAGGGTGACGCCGACGGCCTGCTGGACGCCGTGGACGGTGGTGAGGCGGTTGAGCATGGTGCCCCAGCCGCAGCCGATGTCCAGGACCTTGGCCTTGCCGGCGGCCTGGGCGAGGTCGGTGAAGACGTCGAGCTTGCGTTCCTGGGCCTCGTCGAGGGTGGCGACGAGGTCCTCGCCGTCCTCCCAGTAGCCGCCGGAGTACATCATGGTGGGGCCGAGGATCAGGCGGTAGAGGTCGTTGCCGACCTCGTAGTGGTGGCGGATCGCGTCGACGTCGGGGTTGATGGAGCGGGTCTCGGCGGTGGTCATGCGGGTGTGCCCCTGTTCTGATGGCGGATCGGGTGGACTGGACTGGACTGGACTGGACTGGACTGGACTGGATCGGGCCGGGTCCGGCCGTGTTCGGCCGGGCCCGGTGGTGCGGGTGGTGCGGGTGTCCGGTGGCGCGGCGGCGGCGCCGCGGCGGGGCCGGGGGCGCCCTCGCCCCGCGTGGACGGCCGTGCCGGTGACGGTGGTCGGTCCCGTGCGGTGCGGGCGTTCGCGCGGGGTGGGGGCGGTCGGCGCGGGTGGCGCTGCGTGCGGCCCCGGTGCGCTGGCCGGCGGCGCCGTCCCGGTGCGGTGCGTCCCGGTGTGGTGCGGGCTGCCCCGTCCCGTCCCGCCGCGGTGCGTCGCGGTGCGGTGCGGTGCGTCGTGGTGCGGGGTGGTGGGTGTCGTGCGTGTGGGTGCGGTGTCTCGGGTCAGGTAAGCGCGTGTCTCGCAAGCGGCGCGCAAGCGTGGGCGGGGGGCCGGGGTTGCGGGGCGTTTGCGTGGGGGTGGGTTTCATGCGGTTTCGACAAGACACGCGGCCCCCACGGCCTTCCCGGGTTTCTCCCCGGGGGGTCCTCCCGGGTTCCGTCGCGGTGCCTCCCGTGGCCTGTGGCCGCCGGGGCGCGGCGGCGGCACCCGGAGGACCCCCCGGGGCGCGTCCTCCGGGTCTGTTCTGCCCCATCACGTGTTGGCGCCCGCTTCGGGGCGTCCAGGAAGGAACGATCACTCATGTCCGACATCCCCACCATCGAGGACCTGGCCGCGCAGTTGCAGGCGGTCTCCGGAGCACAGGAGATCGACGCGGACGCCGCGCTGCAGCACATCGCGGACGTGGACTCGCTGGATCTGATGGAGTGGCTGTACGGGTTCCAGAACCAGTACCCGCACATCCCGGCGGACGAGTCGCTGTTCGCGGACATCGACGACACGACGACGCTGCGGGTGGTGCACGAGCGGATCCTGGCGCTCGTGGCCCAGGCCGGCGTCTGAGCGCGGGGCACTGCTCGATGAGCGGCTTCGACATCACCGGGTGGGGGATCTTTGTCCCCGAGCGCGTGGTGACCAGCGTGGAGCTGGCGGAGCGTTTCGGTGTCGACGAGCACTGGATCGTCTCCCGGTGCGGGATCCGGGAACGGCGGGCGGTCGGGGCGGGGCAGAGCACCGCGTCGATGGCGGTCGAGGCCGGACGCCGGGCACTGGAACGGGCGGGACTGTCGGGTGCGGACATCGCGCACCTGATCGTGGCGACGGCGACACCGGAGCAGCCCTCGCCGGCGACGTCGGCGTTCGTCCACGACGAGCTGGGCATCGCGGGCAGCGCGCACGACGTGAACTCCGAGTGCGCGGGGTTCGTGTACGCGCTGGTGACCGCGGTGGGCCTGCTGCGCATGGACCCGCGGCCGATCCTGGTGATCGGTTCGGACACCCACACGCTGACCGCGAACCCGGCGGACCGGGACCTGTCGATCCTGGTGGGTGACGGGGCCGGTGCGGTGGTCCTGCAGCCCGGCCCGGTGGAGCGGATCCTGGCGTGGAACCTGGGCGCGGACGGCTCGTGCAAGGACAGCCTGAAGGTCCTGGCGGGGGGTTCGCGGATGCCCACGACCGAGGAGACGGTGCGCCGGGGCCTGCACTACGCGCAGATCAACGGCAACGAGATCTACCTGAACGCGGTGCGCTACACGGTGCGCACGATCCGCGAGACGCTGGAGCAGGCGAAGCTGACGCCGGCGGACGTGGACCACGTGGTGCCGCACCAGGCGAACATCCGGATCATCAACTCGGTGCTCGCCCATACGGGGATTCCCGCGGACCGCCTGGTGGCCAATCTCGACCGGTACGGCAACACGGCTTCGGCGTCGATCCCCATCGCGCTGGCGGAGGCGCTGGACGCCGGGCGCATCCAGGACGGGGACACGGTGCTGCTGGCCGGGTTCGGTGCCGGGATGACGTGGGGTTCGGTCCTGCTGACGTGGGGAGGGGCGCGGTGAGCGGCAAGGCGGCGTTCGGGCAGCGGCCCGCCTCCCCGGTGGCGCTGGTGACCGGCGCTTCGGGGGGCCTGGGCCGGGAGCTGGCGCTGGCGCTGGACGCGGCCGGGTGCCGGGTCGCGGTGCACTACAACAGCGCCCGCCAGGCCGCCGAGGAGGTGGCGGGCAAGCTGGCGGGCGACCACGTCCTGGTCACCGGCGACGTGGCGGACTACGCGCAGGTCACCGCGATGTACGAGCGGATCACCGAGGCGCTGGGCCCGGTGGACGTGCTCGTCAACAACGGGGCGGTGCGCAAGGACGCGCTGATGGCCATGCAGGATCCGGCGCAGTGGCGGCAGGTGATCGACACGAACCTGGTCGGTTCCTTCCACACCGCGCGGGTGTGCGTGCCGGCGATGCTGCGGGCCCGCTGGGGCCGGGTGGTCAACATCGTCTCGCCGTCCGCGCTGATCGCCACCGCCGGGCAGACCGCCTACGCGGCGTCCAAGGCGGGGCTGATCGGGCTGACCCGCACGCTGGCGGCGGAGTGCGGGCGCCGGGGGGTGACGGTGAACGCGCTGTCGCCCGGGTTCATGATCACGGGGATGACGGACACCCTGCCCGAGCACGTGGTCGCCGGGATGCGGGACAAGGTGCCGGTGCCGCGGTTCGTGACCCCGCAGGAGGTCGCCCGTTCCATCGGGCTCTTCCTCGACCAGGACTGCATGACCGGACAGGTCATCAGCATCGACTCGGGGGCCTCCATCACCTGACCCGCCCGCCCCCGGTTCCCGGCCCGGCCCCGGCCGGCCCGCCCGGCGCCCTTCCCGGCCCGCCCCCCTTTGGTGAAGACCTGGGGGGCGGGCCGGGCGGCGTTGCACGGGCGGCGTTGCGCGGGGCACGCCGCCCGGGGCCGGGCGGGGCCGGGCGGGGCGGGGCGGGGTTCTAGGCGAGGACGGCGAGCGCGGCCTCGTAGTTCGGCTCGTCGGCGATCTCCGCGACCAGCTCGGTGTGCAGGACGGTGTCGTTCTCGTCCAGGACGACGACGGCGCGGGCGGTCAGCCCCGCCAGCGGGCCGTCGGCCAGGGCCACGCCGTAGTTCTCGTGGAAGTCGCGGCCGCGCAGGGTGGACAGGGTCCGGACGCTGTCCAGGCCCTCGGCGCCGCAGAAGCGGGCCTGCGCGAACGGCAGGTCGGCGGAGATGCACAGCACCACGGTGTTGGCCAGCGAGCCGGCCTTGGCGTTGAAGGTGCGCACCGAGGTGGCGCAGGTGGGGGTGTCGATGCTGGGGAAGATGTTGAGGACCTTGCGCTTGCCGGCGAAGTCCTGCAGCGAGGTGTCGGCGAGCCCCTCGCCGACCAGCGTGAACGCCGGGGCCTGGCTGCCGGCCTGGGGCAGCGCGCCGCCGACCTGGACCGGGTTCCCCTTCAGCGTGACCTGAGCCATGAAAAGCCTCCTACCAGCGGTGGAATGTGGTGACAACGCCGCCGATCCTACTGCGCGCGCCCGGCCCCGGACGCCGGGCGGCCACCCCTCGGACACGGGAGGGCGTGCGGGCGCCGCCGCCGCCGTGCCTGCCGGTGCGCTCGCCGCCGTGCCCGCCGGTGTGCCTGCCGGTGTGCCTGCCCGTGGTCTGGCGGTGCGTCTGCCAGCAGGTCTGCCGGCGCGCCTGCCGGCGGGCCCGGCGGCGGGCCCTGTGGCTCAGGCGGACCAGAACGGGTCGTCGTGGCGGGGCAGGACGTCCAGGGTGCCGTCGGGCAGGGTCGGTTCGGGCACGTAGGTGCCGAAGGGGTCGCGGTCGCGGATGACGGGGATGGGGCCGACGGTGGCCTGGAAGGTGATGTTCCCGGCGGCGCCGAACAGCACGGCGACGCCGTAGCCGGCGGGCGTGGTGGCGAACATGGCGGGCTGGCGGGGGTTGACGGCGGTGATCCGGTAGCCGCGGGCCTGCCAGCCGCGTTCGGTGACGCCCAGCAGCGCCCCGTACCTGGCGGGGGCGACCCGGGTGGTGACGTGCCGTTCGCGGGTGGCGGTGGCGTAGCCCAGGGAGCGGTCCTCCAGGCCGCCGGTGGTCTGCTCGGTGGAGCGCGGCCAGCCGTCCCAGTGGCGCAGCGGGGGGCGGATGGCGGACATCGCCTCGTCGAGGAGCGCGTCGAGGGTGTGGACGGCCTGTTCGGGGGTCATGGCGGGGGCCTTCGGCTGGTGCGGGGTCACGCGGCGGGGGCGGGGCGGGCCCTGGCGGGGGGCCTGGGGAGGGGGACGGCGGGCGGGGGTGGGTCAGGTGGACCAGTAGGGGTCGTCGTAGGCGGGGAGGATGTCGGGGTTGCCGTTCGGCAGGGTGGGTTCGGGGGTGGGGGTGCCGAAGGGGTCGCGGTCGCGGATGACGGGGATGTGGCCGCCGCCGGAGGCCTGGAGGGTGATGTTGCCGGCGGCGCCGAACAGCATCGCGACGGAGGATCCGTCCGGGGCGGCGGCGAACAGGGCCGGCTGGTTGGGGTTGACCGACGTGATCTTGTATCCCTTGGCCTTCCAGTCGCGTTCGGCCATGTCCATCAGGGTGGTGTACTTGGCCTTGGAGACCTTGGTCATGATGTAGCGGTCGCGGGTGGCGGTGGCGTAGCCCTTGGAGTGGTCGTCGATGCCCCCGCTCTGTTCGGTGGAGCGCGGCCAGCCGTCCCGGTGGCGCAGCGGCGGCTGGATGCCGGAGAGCGCGTCGTCCAGGAGCGCGTCGAGTTTCTGGACGGCCTGTTCGGGTGTGGTGAGGGACTCGGGTGCCGGGTGCTCGTCGCCCACGCCCGCGCCCGTGTGTCCGCAGGCTGTCAGGGCGAGTGCCAGCGTGGCGGCCGTGAGGCCGAGCCGTCGTGCGGTCGGGGTTGCCATGCTCATCGGCCTTCCTGCCGTGTCACGGCGTCGTACCTGCCGGCCACGATCTGGCCGATGTTGTTGACCGACTCCGCGGTCGCGGTGTCGGAGGAGCTGTTCATGTAGTTGGAGTGGGAGTCCAGGGACAGGGGCTTGCCGTCGGGGACCGCGAACCGGTTGGCGCCGAAGTCCTTGCTGGCCGGGTCCTGGCCGAACCAGAGCTGGTTGTCGGGGCCGAACGTCTCGTAGAGGTCGTCGGCGGCGGGGCCCAGGACGGGGCCAAGGGCCACGTCGGTGGCGACCCGGCCCTTGGCCGGCAGGTGGCTGACCGGGTCGTTCTCGGCGTCGCCGACCCACACGTGGTGGGGGTCGATGTGCAGTTGGGAGGCCTTGTCGGCGCCGGTGCCGGGGGAGCCGACCAGGATGATGTCGTCGGCGCCGGTGCCGCCGGGCATCTGCGCGCCCAGGCCCACCGTGGTGGAGCCGTAGCTGTGGGCGAGGGCGACCAGGTGCGCCGGCGCTCCCTCGTGGGTGGCGCGCAGTCCGGCCATGAACGTGTCGTAGGCGGCGCCGCCCTTGGCGGCGCGGTCGGTGCTCATCACCTCCAGGGGCCGGGGGTCCCCGTCGAGGACCTTCTCCAGTCCGGGCGGCGGGTCGTAGCCGAGCCAGATCATGGAGGCGACCTCGGCACTGGAGTCGGCGATGCGGGCGGCGGTCCACACGTTCAGGGCCCGGTCGGCGTCCTTGCCGCCGACGGAGGACAGCTTGGTGCCGAGTCCCGGCACGTAGGCGCTGACGTTCTTCGCGGTGTCGGGGTTGCCGAAGGACAGGATGCCGCGGCCCTGGCCCTGTTCGCTGACGCCCAGCAGGAACGCGGGCGGCTGCTTGCCGTTCTGCACGTTCAGCTTGTCCCGGATCGCGTGGAAGCCGTCCAGTTTCTGCTTGTCGTCGTCCGACGGGTTCGGCTTGTGCTCGTAGGTGTCGATCAGGTGGGCCAGGTTGAGGCGGTTGGCCTGGTCGCGGGCGGTGGCGGGGATGCCGTCGCGCATGCCCAGCAGGTCGGGGTGGGCCTGGACCAGGCGCTGCTGCTCGTCCGGGGTCAGGCCCTTCCACCAGGAGTTGACCTCGGTGGGGGCGGCGCCGGCGGGCGGCCAGCCGGCGGCCATCAGGCCGGTGCCGAGTTCGTCGACGGCCTTGCGGTCGGCGGCGGCCTGTGTCAGGTCCAGGCCGGTGCCGGTGCGGGCCCGCGCGGTCAGGTCGTCCAGCAGTTTGGCGATCTTCTGGTCGGCGCCGTCGGCCTCGGTGACGGCGCGGGAGATGCGGTCCGCCAGGGCCCTGGCCCGCTGGGGGGTGTCGTAGTCGGGGTCGTGGCGTTCGGCCTGGGAGGGTGCCGGCCAGCTGACCGTGCCGTCCTCGGCGACCGTCAGTCCCGCGCCCTGGGCCTCCTGGAGGGCCTCCTTCAGCTTGGACTGGGCCAGCTGGAAGCTCTCCGAGGCCTCGCGCAGCAGCTCCGAGACCGCGGACATCTCGGTGTGCGCGGCGTCCAGGCGCCCGCTGGTGCGCTGCAGGGAGGCGTTGGCGGCGCCGGCCGCGGTGCCGACCCACTGGCTGTTGAAGACGTGTTTGGTGACCTCGGTGTTCATGGCCTGGACGTGCTTGCCGAACGCGCCGGCCAGGGTGTCGTAGGCGCCGGCGGCGCCGGTCAGGGAGGACAGGTCCGCGTCGCGCAGCTGGGCGAGGGTGACCATCAGTTCACCGCCGGCGCGTAGGGTCCGGCGCCGGGCGGTTTGAGGGCGCCGGCGTTGCCCGTGTCGGTGCCGCGGTAGTTGTCGGCGCTCCGGCCCAGTTTCAGGCTCACGCCGTCCACCTCGGAGGCCAGCTTGTTCAGGCACTCCTCCCACGCCGCCGTGCAGGCGTGCAGCGACGCCCCGGTGCGCCAGCCCGACAGTGCCGCGACCGCCGTGTCGGAGGGTTCGTGGATGTGCTTGAGCTCGCCCGGCATCGCCTCGGCGGTGTCCTTGGCGACCTTCGCCGCCGTGTCCAGGTCCGCCGGGTTCACCCCGAACAGCGGCCCGCCCGCCGGCGGCCCGTAGGGCCCGTACAGGCCCGGCCCGTCGGAGCCCGCGTACGCGTTCATGGATCCCGTCCCCCCGCTGGTCGACCTACTGCTGTGCCCGACCCGGGCCCGCACCGGGGCTCGTGGCCGGGCTCGCGGCCGGGGTCCCGTGCGGGCATGCGCAACCGCACGCTTGTACGGTTCGCGTCGAAGCATGGCGAAAATAGCAGATCAGCCCACCGGCGCCGACCCGTCCGCGGCCCGGCTGAGGCCCGGCTGCGGCCCGGGGCCTGCCCGGTGACGGCCCGGCAGCGGGCCTTCGGTGCCCGCGTCCCGGCGGTGGCGCCCCGTCACCCGGGCCCGGGGCGCCGGCGGCCGGGCGGTGGTGCGGGTGCGGTCTGCGGCCGCGGTGGCCGGGCGGCTCAGGGGGCGGGGTCCGCCGGCCCGGCCGGGCGGGGCCAGGGGTGGGCGGGGTCCTCGGTGATCCGCACCTGCTGCGGTCGTGCGTCGTCGGAAGCCACGCCCGCCGTGATCGCACCCGGCAGCGGCCGGGCCCGCGGCCGGGCCCGAACTCCCCCGCGCCGCACGGCCGGTGCGCCGCGTCCCCGCGGCGGGCGGCCCGGGCCACCCCCTCCACATACTCGGATCCGAGTAGTATGATCCGAGTATCACCGGCCCGGAACCCGAACCACCGGTCCCGGGCCCCCCGCGTGCGACCACGGAGTGCCATGACCGCCAAACGACCCGCCAACCCCCTGGCCCTGGCCCTGCTCGGCCTGCTCCTCGAACAGCCCCTGCACCCCCACGCCATGGCCACCACCCTGCGCGAGCGCCACCTCGACCAGGCCTTCAAACTGACCACCGGTTCGCTCTACGACACGGTGCGCGCCCTGGCCCGCGACGGCTGGATCGAGGCCACCGACACCGAACAAGTAGGGGCGCGCCCCGCCCGCACCGTCTACCGCCACACCCCCCGGGGCCGCGAGTACTTCACCCAGTGGCTGGACGAACTCATCCGCGAACCCTCCCGCGAATACCCCAAATTCCTGTCCGCCGTCAGCTACCTCGGCGCCCTGGGACCACAACGCGCCGCCCAGGCCCTGCGCGAACGCGCCGCCGCCCTGCAGACCCGCATCACCGAGAGCGAACACGCCCACCACCGCGCCACCCGAGAACACCACGCCCCCCGACTGTTCGTCATCGAGGCCGAGTACGGAAACGCCATGCTGCGCGCCGAACGCCAATGGGTGCTGCGCACCGCCGAGGAGATCGAACAGGGCACCCTGGCCTGGCCGGAGGCCGCCCCCGATGCCTGACACCCCCGCACCCGACACCACCCCCGCGCCCGACGCCACGCCCACGTCCGCGCCCGTCCCCGCGCAGGCCCCCGCCGGACAGCGCTTACCCGCCGCCGCACCCGCCGTCGGGGCCGCCACCGCCGGCGGGGCCGGTGACGCGGACGTCCTGGTCGTCGGCGCCGGCCCCGCCGGCCTGGTGCTGGCCTGCGAACTGGCCCTGGCCCGCGTGCGCACCGTGCTCCTGGAACGCGACCCGTCCCCGCCCGGCTTCTGCCGCGGCTTCAACCTCAACGCCCGCAGCCTGGAACTGCTGGAACGCCGCGGCCTGGCCGAACGCCTCCTCGCCGAAGGCCCCACCGTGGCGAGCACCGCGTTCACCGCACAGGCCCGCCTCGACCTCGCCGCCATGCGCACCCGCCACCCCTACGTCCTGGGCATCGCCCAGACCAGGGTGGAGGAGATCCTCACCGAACACGCCCACCACCTGGGCGTACGCATCCTGCGCGGCCACCGCCTGACCGCACTTCACCAGGACGACGACGGCGTCCACGCCCACACCGACACCCCGGACGGCCCCGCGCTGCTGCACGCCGCCTGGCTGGCCGGCTGCGACGGCGGCCGCAGCACCGTACGCGAACTCGCCGCCATCGCCTTCCCCGGCACCCCCGCCCGCCGCTTCACCCTGCTCGCGGACGTGGTCCTGACCGACCCCCGGCAGATCCCCTTCGGCGTGAACACCGGCCCGGGCGGCACCGTGTTCGCCATCCCCCGGCCCGGCTACGTCCGCCTGATCACCGCCGATGCCCACCCGCCCCGGGACCGGCACGAACCCCTCACCCTGCCCCGCTTCCAGCAGGCACTGGACCACGCCCTGGGACACCGCGTCCCGATCGCCCGCGCCCACTGGCTGACCCGCTTCGGCGACGCCGCCCGCCTGGCCGAACGCCTGCGCCAGGGCCGCGTCCTGCTGGCCGGCGACGCCGCCCACATCCACCCGCCCGCCGGCGCCATCGGCGTCAACGCCGCCATCGACGACGCGATGAACCTCGGCTGGAAACTCGCCCTCGTCGCCCGCGGACAAGCCCCCGAAACCCTCCTGGACACCTACCACGCCGAACGCCACGCGGCCGGCGCCAGACTCCTGCGCAACACCCGCGCCCAGGCCCTGCTCGCCGGCGACGACGAGGAACTCGCGCCGGTGCGCGACCTGCTCGCCGAACTCGCACAGGCCAAGGACACGGCCGGCCCCCTGGCCGAGGAGATCACCGGCATCGCCACCCGCTACCCGGCCCCCCACGGCAGCGGCCACCCCTGGGAAGGCGCGATGGTCCCCGACATCCCCCTCCACCACGTCACCCACCACGACGTCCCCCACCACGACGGCACCGCACGACACGGCACCCTCCAACACGGAGCCCTGGTACCGCTGCTGGCCCGCACCGGCGCCGGCGCCCTGCTCCTGGAGGACACCACCGCGGCCGAGGCGCTGCGCGCGGCGGCCGCCCCCTGGGCGGACCGGGTGAGCGTGGCGACGGTGCGGCCCGGCGCCCTGCCCGACACGTCAGCGGTGCTGGTGCGCCCGGACGGCCACGCCGCCTGGACCGCACCGCCCACCGGGACGCCCACCGAAACACCCACCGGGACGCCCACCGCACGGCCCCCGGCCGCCGCCGAACAGCTGCGCGCGGCCCTGCACCTGTGGTTCGGGCCCCCTGCGGCGGCGCCGGTGGCCGGCGCGGCCTTCCCGCCGGGGTCCCGCATGTCCACCCCTTGACCGGGTGACGCCGAGACCCCGCCATCCGACCCGACAAGGCCGCACCCCGCCTGGGTTCGACGTCCACTCAGGCCGCACAGGGGGGTGGCACCCTTCCCGGACCCGGACCCGGACCCGGACCCGGACCCGGACCCGGACCCGGACCCGGACACGCACGCCCCGGCCCCAGGCCGGCGGGCCGGCGGGCCTCGCCCGAGCCGCGAGCCGGTCCCGCCGCCGCCGCCGGGCTCAGGCGGCCAGGCCCGGGAGGACCTCGGCGCCGGGCAGCCGGGTCACCGCCCAGCCGGGGAGGATCAGCTTGCCCCGCCGCCGCCCGCTGCCGATGAGCACGTGCGGGGCGGCGGCCACCGCCTCGTCGACCAGCAGCGGCCAGCCGCCCGGCAGGCCGACGGCGGTGATGCCGCCGTACTCCATGCCCGTGGCCGCGACGGCGACGTCCACCGGCGCGAAGGAGGCCTTGCGCGCGCCCAGGTGCCTGCGCACGGCGGTGTTGACGTCCAGACGGGTGTCGGCGCGCACCAGGCAGGCGGCCAGGGTGACGTCGCCGCCGCGTTTGGCGGCGACCACCACGCAGTTCGCGGAGAGCTCCAACGGCACGTCGTAGGCCTGGCAGAACACCGCGGTGTCCGCCTTGTCGGGGTCGGTGTCCACGTACAGCACGGACCCGGCCCACCCGTGCGCGTCCGCGTTCCTCAAGGCGTCGGTGACGGGGGCGGCGAGCTCGTCGACGACCTCGACCGCCGCGCGGACGAGGGTGAAGTTCCCGAACGGGGCGCGCACGTTCTCGTTCATGAAGCGGACTGTACCGCGCACCCCGGCAGGCCTGGCGCGGGCCCCGCCGCCGCCCCCCGGGGCGGCGAAATCCGGTGCCGGCCCGAGTCGGTGGCGCCGGCGCGGGAAAGGGCCCCGCCATGGAAGACCTCGCGCACGACACCGATGAGGCGGCCGCCGGACAGGACGGCCCGCCGCCCCACCTGCTCCCCGGCCCGCCGCCCCACCTGCTCCCCGGCCCGCCGCCGCACCTGCTCCCCGGCCCCGCGGCGCACGCGGCGCGCCTGACCGGCGGCGCCGCGAACACCGTCTGGCTCGTCACCCTGGCCGACGGCGGACGCGTGGTGGTGAAGTGCACCCCGGCCCTGGCCCCCGACGCGTACGCGAAAGAGGCCCAGGGCCTGCAGGCCCTGCGCACCCACGGCGCCCTGTCGACCCCGCGGGTACTGGCCCTGCACCCGGACGGCCTGGTCCTGGAAGCCCTCGAACAGCCGCCCGCACACGACCCCGGCTTCTGGGAACGCGCCGCACACGCGCTGGCCGGCCTGCACGCCACCACCGGCCAGCGCTTCGGCTGGACCGAGGACGGCTGGCTCGGCCGCCTGGCACAGCGCAACCCCTGGACCGAGGACGGACACGAGTTCTTCGCCCGCCACCGCCTGCTGCGCTACCTCGACGAACCCCTGGCCCGCCAGGCGCTCGGCCCCCGGGGCCGCGCCGACCTGGAACGCGTCTGCGACCGGCTGCCCCAACTCCTCCCCGCCGCACCGCCCGTCCTCACCCACGGCGACCTGTGGCACGGCAACATCCTCGCCCGCCCGGACGCGACACCGGCGTTCATCGACCCGGCGGTGTGCTGGACATGGGCGGAGACGGACCTGAGCATGATGTTCTGCACCGGCGGCGTCCCCGCCCGCTTCTTCGACGCCTACCGCGAACACCACCCCCTCACCGACGGCTGGCAGGACCGCATGCGGCTGCTCCACCTGCGCGAACAGCTCAGCTGCGCCGCCCACTTCGGCGCACGCGACGGCCACACCGGCGACCTGCTCGACGTGCTGCGCACCTACCGGTAGCGCGCCCGCCCGCCCGGCCCGCCGCCCGCTGCGCCGTCCTCAGCGGCCTTCTCGTCTGTGGCGCTCCCGCGGTGCGTCGGGGACCAGTTCCTGGTCGTGGCGGGCCAGGAGGGTCTGCATCGTCCGGCGGTCCGGGCGGCCGTCGGCGGCCAGGGCGGCGGCCTCGATGAAGAACTCCTCGAAGCCGGCCGGGGTCAGCGTCACCAGGATCGTGGCGGGGGTGTCGCCGATCGCGGTGAAGGCGTGCGGGTGGGTGCGCGGGACGTGCAGGAAGGCGCCGGGGCCCGCCTCGGTGGTGTGCTCGTCGCACCGCAGGCGGAACGCGCCGCTGACGACGTAGAACGTCTCGTCGTGGCCGCGGTGCAGGTGCAGGGGCGCGCCCTGGCCGGGTTCGAAGGTGGACTCCAGGACGGCGATCGATCCGCCGCTCTGGGCGCCCGCGAGTTTGACGACGTACGGGCTGCCCGGCACGTGGCGGCGCCCGCCCTGCCCGGGGGCCAGGGCGACGGGCTCGCGGCGGACGCCGCCACCGCCGCGCTCCCGGCACGGCTCCCCGCCGGGTCCTGGGCCGGGCTGCCCGCCGGGTTCCGTGCGGCGGGTGTCAGCCACGGCCGGGGTCCTCGGCGGGCTCCTCGCCGGGCTGTCCGGTGAACTCCTCGCGGTGGCGTTCGGCCCAGGCCCGAAACGGTGTCGCCGCGCGGCCGGTGAGCTGCTGGACCGCGGGCGTGACGGTCGCGGCGAACGGTTCCAGGGACGCGGCGCGCAGCGCCATGACCGCGTCCGCGCTCTCCGGGCGCAGGCCGTGGTCCAGGAGCGCCCGGCGGGCGGCGGCGGGCGGGATCTCGGTGAAGGCCAGCGGGGTGCCCAGGACTTCGGCGAGCGTCGCGGTCATCTCGCCCGGGGTGAGGGCCTGGGGGCCGGTCAGCAGGTGGGCCCGGCCGTCGAGTCCGGGCCGGGTCAGGGCGTGGGCGGCGGCCGCGGCGATGTCGGCGGGGTCGATGACGGAGACCCGCCCGGCGGCGAACGGGGCCCGGACGGTGCGCGCGGCGCGGATCGCTGCGGCCCAGGCGAGGGTGTTGGACATGAAGCCCATCGGGCGCAGGAACGTCCAGGCCAGGCCGCTGTCCCGGACGGCCTGCTCGCCCGCGCGGTGCCAGCGGGCGACGGGGTCGTCCGCGTCCGGGGCCGCGGCCCGGCCGGAGGACAGCTTGACGACGGCCTCGGCACCGGCGCGGGCGGCCGCGGCGGCGAGGTTGGCGTCGTGGCGCGGGATGTCGGGGCCGTCGGAGAGCAGGAACACCCTGCGCACGCCCCGCAGGGCGGCGGCCAGGCTGTCCGGCTCGCCCAGGTCGGCGCCGACGACCTCCACGCCGCCCGGCAGACGGGCCCGATCGGGGCGGCGGGTGGCGGCGCGCACGGGGGCGCCGAGGGCGGCCAGGTGGCCGACGAGGGCGCGGCCGACGGTGCCGGTCGCACCGGTCACGAGGATCACGGGGTCCTCCGGGTGTTCTTGGTCGGACTGTTCTTCGCCAGGCGGGTCTTCGTCAGGGTGTCGAGCAGGTCGTCGTGCCAGGCCAGGTCGGCCCTCAGACGGGCGAGGCAGTGCTCGAAGATCCACGGTTCCAGGCCGGTCAGGTCCGGCCGGGCGGCCTCGAACTGCTCCTCGAACAGGGCCACCTGGTCGGCCACGGCCTGCCGGCGTGCGGAGACGGCCCCGGCGAGGTCCTCGTCCGTGAGGTCCGCCGTGTACTGCAGAGCCAGATCGACTGGGTCGGGCAGCAGACGCACCTTACGAAGCGCCGCGTCACGCAGGGCGGCGAGCTCCCGGCGGCCCTGGTCGGTGATCGCGTAGACGGTCCGCTCGGGCGGGTTGCCGACCTTCTCGCTGCGCACCACCTCGACCAGGCCGTCGTCGGCCATCCGGTGCAGGACGCTGTAGAGCGATCCGGGCTTGACGTCGGTCCACAGCTCGGTGCGGTCGAGCTGGGCCGCCTGGCGGATCTGGTAGCCGTGCATCGGGCCGCCCCGGGCCAGCGCGCTGAGTGCGAAGAGTCGCGAAGTGCTCACATTGCTAGTCGAACACGACTACGGGTCATAGTCAAACGCGATTATGGGTGGGGTGTGGGTGTGGGTGAGGCCGGGGCGTGGGAAGTCGGCCGGTCCGACTTCCCACGGCCCAGCCGTAGGCGGGGGGGGGGGGGGGCCGGGCGGACCCCTGCGGCGCGCCCCGGTCAAAACCCAACCCGGCCAAAGCCCCAAAAA
>NZ_JBHVPH010000013.1:157510-197898 GCF_042887425.1 Kitasatospora sp. NPDC057940 | reverse complement strand
TGTTTCCCACAACCTCTCTGGGTTTCAAACCATCCGTTTTTTGGGGGGGGGGGGGGGGGGGGGGGGGGGGGGGGGGGGGGCCCGGGGGCGGCCCCCCCCCCCCACGCCGACGCGTCCGCTGCTGGGGGTGCGGTCCGGGGCGAACCGTTCCTGCGGCCCCGTTGCTCACCGCAAGGGGCCTTCGGCGCAACAAGGTTGGCCGTCCCGGCTGTCTCCCGCACCTGTGCGGGGAGGTCGTGGCCACCGTGGTGCGGGTCGGGCCGGCGGGGCGGGGCGTCGGGCCGGACGGCATTCCCGTGGTGCTGCGGTTGTACGGACCTGTCCACGGCCTTCCGCCGGACGGCGGCGCGGCCTGTTCCGACGGCTTTCCGATCTTTCTCGTGCTCGCTGTTCTGTTCGGCCTGGCGGTCCTGCTGGCCGAGGCGGTGCGGCGGGTGCGCGGGACGCCTCGCTACCGGCTGGGCGTCGAGGTCGGCGGGCCGCAGCCGCGCAGCCTCCTGCTCGATCTCAAGCACCGGGCGCAGGCGCAGGATTGCCGCCGGAGCCGGGCTGTCGGCGTCGGCGGGCACGGCGGGGGAGCGGTGCCCCCGCACCCCGCAGGGCGGCGGGGGCGGACTGAAGCGCGAGAAGTCGGCCGGTCCGACTTCCTGTGCGGAACCACCGGTTTGCTGCGGGCCCGCGCCCTGCCGGGTCCCCTGTTCGGCTCCCGCTCAGAGGCCTGGTGGATCCGCTGGGGCGGGCTCTTGGCGCTCGCGGTGCGTTGCAGGCGGTGGCGGGGGTGGTTGGAGGGTCAGGCGGTGGGGAAGTCGCCGGCCTTGATTCCGGTGAGGAAGTCGGACCAGGCGTCGGAGGAGAAAGCGAGCACGGGCCCGTCGGGGTCTTTGGAGTCGCGGACGGCCATGCCGTCAGCGACGATGTTCCCCGCCTCGACGCACTCGTTCGCCTGTGCGCTGTAGCTGCTCTTGCGCCACCGTGTCTGGTCGTTCGCGTGCACGGTTGTCTCCCTTGGCCGCAGGGTGTTGTGAACGAGACGCTATGCCAAGGGGGTTGGCTTTCGGTACAGCATCGCGATCAGCGGCGGCGCGTCCGGGTGGGGGCGGACCTCGTTGACGTCCTCGTAGCCCCACGCCCTGTACAGCGCGTGCACCTTGCCGTCCCCGGCGGCGGGGTTGACCATGAGCGTGGCCCGCTCCTCGGGTCGGGCGGCGAGGAGCGCGTCGTGGATGCGGCGGGCGACGCCGGTGCCGCGCCACGGGGTGCGCACACCCAGTTCCTTGAGGGCGAACACCGGCGCGGTGGTCAGGTGGTGGGGCATCGGGCGGGCCATGCGGGTCCACCAGCGGTCGGCCGCCTCGACGGTGTTGCCGTAGGCGTAGCCGACGGGCACGGTACCGGCGTAGCCGATGACGGCCTCGAAGCCGGGCTCACCGCCGTGGCGCTGCAGGCGTCCGGTGAAGGTGGGCAGGGCGTAGTTGGGCAGATGCAGCAGCGGGGCGCGCACATCGGCGTACAGGGCGGCCAGTTCATGGCGGACCGCGTCGGCGAGTTCGCGGTGGTGGCGCAGTTCGATCTCGGTCATGCCGCCGTCCTCGGGGAGTCCGCGAAATGCCCGGGTCCCCTGCCGCAGTGGCATGGACCCGGGCCTGTCAAACCGTCAGATCTGGCCGAACTCGCCGCTGCGTACGGCCGTCACGAAGGACTGCCAGGCATCAGGGGAGAAGGCCAGCCGGGGGCCGTCGGGGTCCTTGGAGTCCCGGACGCGGCCCGGGTGTGCGTCGTCGACCTCGACGCAGACACCGCCGTCGTTGTTGCTGTGGCTACTCTTGCGCCAGGAGGCGGGGTTCTGGGTGGTGCTGGTCACGGGCGATCCTCCGCAAGCTGGGTTGCGTTGTTGCCGGGTGGTCCTTCGCTCCGACGGGGTGGTTGGAGGGTCAGGCGGTGGGGAGGCCGTCGGCCTTGATCCCGGTGACGAAGGCGGTCCAGGCGTCGGCGGGGAAGACCAGTGCGGGGCCGTCGGGGTCCTTGGAGTCGCGGACGGCCATGCCGCCGCCGACGACGCGCCCCGCCTCCACACACTCGTTCGCCTGTGCGCTGTAGCTGCTCTTGTACCAGCCCCGAGCGGAGATCTTCGGCTTGGTCATGCGCTCACCCTCTTGTCTGATCTCTTAACTCGCTGTCTCTGCCGCGATTGCGGTGATCATATCCAGCGACTGGGCGGGGTTCAGGGCTGACGATCGCAGGTCCTCGAAGACGAGCCCGTAGCCGTCGAGTTCCGCCTCTCGTTCCAGGTAATGGCTGCTCGTCAGATTCTCCAGGAACACCGCTCCCGAGGTGGGGGAGCCGGTGAATCCGTACATCACGAATGCCCCACAGGCGCCAGCGGTCGGACCGATGTCGAGCGGAACCACTTGCAGGGTGACGTTGGGGAGTTGTGCCGCTTCGACGAGGTAGTCCAGTTGCGCGCGGTGTGCATCGGCGCCGCCCACCGGGCATCGGAGGGCCGGCTCCCAGACGATCGCGCAGAGTCGGGCCGGATCGGGCTTGGTCAGAACCTCCTTGCGTTCCATCCGGAGCTTGACCAACTGGTCGATGCGTTCCGGGCGGACAACAGCCGGGTTGGCCTGAAGCAGGGCGCGGGTGTAGTCCTCGGTCTGCAACAGGCCTGGCAGGACCAGCGGCTGCCAGTTTCGGATGTAGCGAGCGTCTGCTTCCAGATCGAGGAAGTCCACATAGGCGGGCGGGATCGTATCGCCGTGGTCGTGCCACCAGCCGCGCTTCTTGCTGTCGCGGGCCAGCGCCTCAAGGGAATTGCGGTCCCTCGGCTCCGTGACGCCATACAGGTCCATCAGGACGCCGAGGTCCAGCCGGCGGATCCCGACCGCGCCGGTCTCTATCCGGCTGATCTTCGCGCGCGAGCACGCGAGCGCGGATGCGGCGTCCTCGGTGGTCTTGTTCGCTGATTCCCGGAGCCGACGGAGCTCCGACCCCAGGCGGCGGCCGCGGACGGTCGGCCTCGGTTCGTCGGTCATGCGCGATTCCTCCCTTGAACTGCCCAGTCTGCCCCGTGACGGACCGTCGGGGCCACGCGCCTCGCAAATCTGCATGGTTGCAGTTGTTCTTGTTGCAGACAGCATTGGTGCAGTGGCATGCTACAGGGAGTAGTCCATGAAAAACACAGTGTGATCTTGATGGGTCGTCACCCGGGCATCCCCATGCCCGCAGACCGTCCTCGGGCCTTGCCCCACGCGCCCGGATCACCACGCCGCCGAGGAGGCGTCGCCATGTCCGAAACGCTGAAGATCCCGCCCTCCGCCGTGGGGGAGTACTCCTGCTGGCTGTCGCGCCACCAGAAGTCCGTGCCCACCGCGCGGGGGCTGCTGCGAGGCTTCCTCTCCGACCACCAAGGGGGTGAACTGTTCCGCGACTACTCCGGGTTGGTGCTCGGCGCACTCGTCGCCAACGCCGTCCAGCACGCCCGCACCCCGTCCGACCGGCTGCTGTTCGTGCGCTTCGCCCTCTCCTCCGACGACCTGCGGATCGAGGTCCACGACGCCGACTCCCGGCCGCCCGTGCTGCGCCGCGTCAACGGGGACCAGGAATGCGGGCGGGGGCTGTGGCTGGTGTCCGAACTCGCCCTCCAGTGGGGCTGCCGCCCCCGCGCGGGCGGAGTCGGCAAAGCGGTCTGGGCGGTCCTCGGACCCCAGAACGGCGCCGCCGCGTGACCACCACCCCGCCCCGCGACTACCCGCACCCGGTCACCGTCGAGATCGGCGGCGTCACCAGGACCGCCACCTTCACCCGGCTCGCCGACGCCCTGACGGCCGTGCGCACCGCCCTGGCCCGCCTCCCCCTCGACGACGACCACGCCGCCTACCTCGCCGACCTGTTCGCCCCCGAATCCACCGCCCGCATCGCCCGCCGGCTGACCGACTTCGGCGCGCTGCGCACGATCGCCTTCGTCGGCACCCACGCCCACCCCATCCACCTGCGCCCCGCAGACGGAGCCGACGACACCGAAAGCCCTGACGGCACCGGCAGCACCGCAGGCGCCGACGACTTCCCGGATCCGGCGTGAGGCGCAGCTGCGCCCGGGTCGTGAGGTGGTGGTGCCTGCACGGCCAGTTCTCCCTGCCCGTACGGGCGTTGAGCCCCGGGCGCCGCGCCGCCCACGCCGGGATGCGGCACTGGGCGGCCGCCCCCGGCAGTGCCGAGGCCCTGCTGCGGGCCGTCGCCGACCGCGCCCGCCAGACGCCCTCGCGCCGGCCGTAACAGTGCTCGACGTGACGAGGCTTCGGCTCTCGGACCGTGGCCTCGTTTCTCGAAGTGGCCGGTACGGGAACGGTGTTGGCGTCGGCAGCGCCAGCGGGACCCGCAGGACCAGCGGGACCAGTGCGGGATGTGGGCCGGTTCTGCGGCGAACGGGCCGGGTGCGGCGGGCGATCAGCCGGCGGATCCCGGGGAGGTCGGGCGGGATCAGGCCCGGCGTCCGAGCGGGCCCGGCCCCGCCCGGTCGCGTACCCGAGGAAGGCACCGACCCGGTGTCCGGCCGGCGCCGCCGCCCGCATCATGCGCGTCCTGGGATCAGCTGTCGCGCACCGGCGCATCCTCGACCTCGGTGCGGTAGACGCGCAGGCCCCGGCGCCGGTAGTTGACGAGCGCGCTCGGGTGGTCCTCGGAGTCGGTGTGCAGCCACACCCTGCGGACGGCCTGCGCCTGCGGGAGTTCGGTTCCCCAGGCCTGCTCCAGCGCCAGCGTGAGGGCGTGCCCGCCGAGCCCGCGGCCGACGTACTCGGGCAGCAGCCCGAAGGTGCGGACCTCGACGTCCCCGCCGGGCTGGGGCTCCAGCGCGACGACCCCGGCCGTCTCGCCCGCCAGCTCGATCAGCCAGTACTGGCAGCGCGGGTGCGCTGCCGCCAGCTCCTCCCACTGCTGCTCGGAGCGCGTCGAACTGCGCCACCCGTACGCCGCACCGACCCGGGCCATCACCGAGCGCACCAGCGCCGACAGCCCCTCCTGCCGCCGAAGCCCCACCTGCGGCACGACCCGCCCGGGCCGCAGCTCCCCGCGGCTGGTCATCTCCAGATACGTCACAGTCCGTCCCATCCCGGCACGCTACCGTGCGCCTCCGACACCGGCCGCGCCGGCCGGACGGCACCACGCGGCCCCAGGCCGCGGGGCTTCGCGCCCAGACCGTCAACTCGACCGCGCGAAAGGCAGGGTGGGCGCACCGGCGGCCGTCGGAGGCGGGGGGCGCCGAGCCGGGGCGGCCCCGGGCGGGTGCCTCGGGGGCGGGGGTGGCATCGTGGGCGGTGTGATCGACGGAGACTCGCGGACGGCGGCGGGGGCGCTCGCGCGCCAGGGGCGCTTGGTGCTGGGCGAGGTGGCGTGCCGCTACCGGGTGGGGGAGGTCGACGCGGCGCAGCTGCCGATGATCGCGGCCGAGGCGCTCGCGGCCGGGCTGGACGGGCCGACGCTGTGCGAGCTGGCCGGCCGGCCGCGCAACGCGGACGGCCAGGAGCTCCGCGACGAGTTCGAGCGGGCGCTGGCCGAGTGCGGGATCGCGCTGCCGGACCTCGCCCTGGCCGGCCGGCACGCCCTGCGGCGGACGGCGGCGCGGTTCCTGGCCGGGGAGGTCCCGCTCGCCGACCTGGGCTTGGAGGACCTGGGCTGGGACGACCTGGGGGAGACCGGGGCCCAGACGGCGCAGGAGCGTGCGTTCGTGCGGCTGATCCCGCAGTGCACCTGCTGCCTCGCGTACACGCTGGGGCTCGACCAGCAGGCGGAGTGGGAGGCCGAACTGCGGGCGGCCGCGCTCGCCCTGGTCTCGTCCACGCCGGCCGAACCCGGCTGCTGACCCCGCGCGCGGCGGCGCCCGCGACCCCGCGGCCCGGCTAGCGCCCTTCCCGCGCTGCCGCGGGGCGGAGAGCGGGATCGATCCCCGGATATGACGAACCGTCAATTATGCTTTAGCCAAAGGAATTTAAAGAATTCGCCAGCCCCGGGGGAGGGGCCTCAGCGCCGCGCGTGGCGGATCTTCAGCCGTCCGAATCCGGTGGTCCCGGAGATCCGGATGGTGGGGCCGCCGGGCGTGGGGTGCCGCGGGGGCTTGTAGCGGGCCTCCTTCCAGCCGGCGTGCATGCCCTCGATGTCGACGACCGCGTCGTGGGGCACCGTGATCCTGGCGCCGCCGGTGCCGAGCTGCAGTTCGATGTCGACGACCGGGTGCTCGAAGACCGCCCGGGACAGGTCCAGGCGCACCCTGCCGAGCGCGGAGGCGACCTTGAGGGTCCGGGGCACCCGCCAGGCGCCGCTGCGCCGGATGCGTCCCGTGGCGGCGCCGATCGTCACCTCGGCGCCCGCGCCCGGCTCGGGGAGCGAGGCCAGGGACCGTGCGAGTGCGCCCTGCGTCCTGGCGGTGAGCGCCTGGTGGAGGCGTTCGTCCATCTCCTCGTGGGAGATGCGCCCTTGGCTGTACGCCTCCTGTAGGCGCTGCACGGCCGTGTCGCGGTCGTCGTCGCCGGCCAGGGGCGAGAGGTCTTCCGGCAGCGAGGTCACCGCCACACCCTAGCGCCGCGAACCCGCCAAGGCCCCGGGCGGGAGGGGCCCGCCCCGCGCCGGCCCCGGTTGACACGCTTCTTCACATCTAGAATATTGGATACGTCATCTGGTCGAGGCTCGGGCGAAGGGAGCGCGCGGTGGATCCGCTGGCCGTCCACAAGGCGCTCGCCAACCCGGCGCGGGCGGACTTCCTGCGCTGGCTCAAGACGCCCGAGCGCTACTTCGACGAGGACTACTACCGCGAACGCGGCGTGGGCTTCCACATCGGCGTGTGCGTGACGGACATCCGGGAGAAGTCCGGGCTCGCCCAGTCCGTCGTCTCCGGCTACCTGCAGATCCTGCGCGACGCCGGACTGCTGGTGTCCGAACGCGTCGGCAAGTGGACCTTCTACCGCCGCGACGAGGAGACGATCGCCGCGTTCGCCGCCTACGCCCGCGACGAACTCTGACGCTCCGCCCCCTCAGGGGCGCACCCCACCGCCCCCGCCCGGGGCGGCCCGGGCTGCGCCCTTCCTTTTCGCCCCATTCCATCTAACTATCTAGATTTGTAGCCCCGTACGTGGGGGGGCGGGTGCCGTGCGCCCGCACACCCCGCGCACCGGGCGGACGGAGGCACCACATGGGAAAGACCGGCCCCGCCGTCCTGACGCTCTCCCTGGGAGTGTTCGGGATCATCACCACCGAGATGGGCGTCGTCGGCGTCCTGCCCCGCATCTCCGAGGACCTCGGCGTCACCCCCTCCGCCGCCGGCTGGCTGGTGGGCGTCTTCGCCCTCGTGGTCGCCGCCACCGGACCGTTCGGCACCCTGCTGGCCTCCGGCCTGCGCCGCAAGGCCGTCCTGGCGAGCGCACTGGCCGTCTTCGCGCTCTCCAACGCCGTGTACGCGCTCACCGACGACTTCGCCGTGATGTTCGCCTTCCGGATCCTGCCCGCGCTCTTCCACCCCGTCTTCTTCGCCGTCGCCCTCACCACCGCCGCCAACCTGGTCCCCGCCCACCGCGCCACCCGGGCGGCCACCACCGTCTTCGCCGGCGTCACCGTCGGCTTCGCCTTCGGCGTACCGCTCACCTCCTACCTCGCCGAACACGCGGGCCTGGCCGCCGCGTTCTGGTTCGGCGCCGGCGTCAACCTGCTGGCCTGCCTGGGCGTCCTGCTCCTCCTGCCCGCCACCCCCGCCGCGCCCACCACCCCCGCAGCATCCGCAGCGCCCGCCGGTCGGCGCCCCTCCTACCGGGGCCAGCTGGCCATCCTGCGCCGGGGCCGCCTGTGGCTGTCGGTCCTCGCCGTCGTGTGCGTGTTCGCCGCGATGTTCTCCGTCTACGGCTACTTCGCCGAATACCTGGAACGCGTCACCGGCCTGAGCGCCTCCCTGGTGGGCGCCGCGCTGATGGCCTTCGGGATCGTCATGGTCCTCGGCAACCTCCTCTTCGGCCGCCTCCTCGAACGCGACCTGCCGCGCACCGTCACCGCCTTCCCCGCCCTCTACGTCCTCCTCTACGCCCTCCTCTACGCGATCGGCCCCTGGCCCGCGCCGATGACCGCCGGCGTCCTGCTCTGGGGCGCGGTGCACTCCGGCGGACTCGTCGTCAGCCAGAGCTGGCTGGCCCGCGACGCCCAGGACGCACCCGAGTTCGGCAACAGCCTGTTCATCTCCTTCTCCAACCTGGGCATCACCGTCGGCAGTGCGGTGGGCGGCCTCGTCGTCTCCACCGCCGGCGCCCGCCACCTGCCCTGGGCCGGAGCGGGCTTCGCCCTCGCCGCCCTGGCCGCCGTCCTCCTGCGCCGCCGCCTGGGCCCCGCCACCCCGGCCGCCACCCCGGCCGCCGCCGTCGTCCCGGCGCCGCGGGCGCAGGACGCACCGCCCGCCGCCGTCTGACGCCTCCCGTATCAGTCCAGGCAGGCCAAGGCGCCCGCCACGAGCGAGCGCGCTGCCGCGCCCCGCACCGCCCCTGCGGGCCTGCTGAACGCTCGCAGAGGGGCGGTGCGGGCGCGCAGGCCCGGCCTTCGTCAGATGTCGTACAGGTGGTGCGGGACCGCTCGCTCCCAGACCGCTTCGAACGCGGTGGCGCACAGCTCGACGGTCTGCGGGTCCTCGGTGATCTCGTCCTCGACCACCGCGCCGTCGCCGGAGAAGTGGTGCACCCGGAGCAGCGCGCCGTCGAACAGCCAGAAGTCGTTGCCCGGCAGGGGGATGCCCGTGGCCCGTCGCCGGGGCAGCCAGCGGACCTCCTCACCCGCCGTGACGTTGGCGTGGGTGACGTAGTGCTCCCACCGGACGTACGCGGACACGGGCTCGGAGACGACCCGGGCCCGGCGCACGGCCACACCCCGGGCCACCGTGTCCGTGATCAGCTGGTCGTAGGGATGCCACCAGGACGCGCGGTCCTGCCAGTCGATCCGCTCGCCGCGCCGCCATGCCTCGAACCGCTCGGTCGGGGCATAGGAGTCCCGCAGCTCCAGATGGACGGCGGAGCGCCGGCACCGCCCGAGCAGCTCGGCGAAGTCGGGCCCGCTCGACGGCGCTCGCGTTCCTCCGGGGACGGCCTGGACGGCCGGACCGCTCGCCGGGGCCCGGCGGGGCCGCCCCGCCTCCCGGCGGCCGGGGGCCCCTTGCGGTGCCGCGCTCACGTGTCCAGGGCTTTGCGGATCAGGGCGGCGAGCGCGGCGGCCTCGGCCTCCTTGAGGTGTCCCAGGGCCACCCAGGAGAAGCTGGATCCCGCGAACACCTCCGGGCCGCCGCGGACGAGGGTGGAGATCCCGGCGGCGCGCAGTGCTTCCCGCAGATCGTTCGCCGCCGACTCCTCGGCGCTCACCCGTTGCGACTGTCCAGTCGGCTCAAGACCCGCCATGTGCCACTCCCTTGACCGGTGGGGGTTCCGTCACCACGAAGGTAGGGGCGGCGGCCGGAACCGGGCGCCGGTGATTCCCGGTGATTCTCACAGCAGCGACCGGCGGGCCCGGGAAATCACCCGATGGGCTGACGGTCCGTAGACGGCGCTCTCCGCCAGGGCCTCCCACGCCCGGACGTGAAGCGCGACGTCCGCCGGATCGTCCAGCCACATCTCCGCGTGCCAGGACTCGGTGATGACCAACGCGCCGTCGTGGATGGAGAATCCGACTCCCGCGGGCACTCTGAGATCGGCATCGAACGGCACGATCCCGAGCCGGACGTTGCCCCGGGCCAGCCAGGGGGCCAGGGACTCCAGCTGGTCCGCCAGTACGGCCGGCGGGCAGAGCCGGGAGACGAGGGCGCCTTCCCACACCAGGAAGTGGAACGACCGCGACCGGTCGTCGAGAGCCCTCTGGCGTTCCATGCGGGTTGCCGTCGCGGCCTCCACGTCGCGGATCGACGGATGGACCCTGGTGTACCGGGTGAGGACCGCTCGCGCGTACTCGGCGGTCTGGAGCAGGCCGGGAACCAGGGTCGGGTCGAATGACCGCCGGTCGCCGGTCCGCTTCCCCTGCGCGGCGTGCGCCTCCTGTACCGGCCGGACACCGCCGGCGAGTTGGCGCCGCCACGACCGGTACTGGGTCTCCACCGTCCGCAGCCGGCCCACCAGTTCGGCGCCGGCTTCGGGCCGGCCGACGGCCTCGGCCCAGGCGACCACATCGGCCCCGGTGGGCGACTGCCTGCCGTTCTCCAGCTTGCTGACCTTGGACTGGGGCCAGCCCAGCCGCACGGCCAAGGCGCGTCCGGACAACCCGCACTCGGTGCGCAGTTCACGCATCCGGGCACCAAGAGCAGACCGCGCCTGCTGATAGTCGGTGCTCACATGCCGGAAGGTACCTGAGCCCGGAACTGCGCGTAGGGCCTCGCGTGGTGCCAGGCGGCATCACGCACCTGGCAGGCACGGAGGACTTCCAGCGGGTCGGTGACCAACTCCATTCCCACGGTGCGCTCCCCCTCGAAGTGGAAGCGCGCGACCGTGCGGGAGCCGAAGAGCCAGAAGTCCGACAGCCCGGCCAGCCCGGCCGCCTCGGCCTCCGAGCGCCACATGCACCGGATGTCCTCACCGGCCGCCACGTTGGTCCGGGCGCACGCCAGCAGGTACCGCTGCCCCTCGGTCGGCGGATCGTCCACCAGGCGCACCCGCTCGAACCTCTTGCCCTTGCCGACCATGCGGCGCACGTTCTCGAACCAGGGGTGCCCGACCTCCCCGGCGCTGTCCCCCGTCCGAAGGAACTCGGCGTAGGAGGGCATCTGCTTGTCGGAGAGGTATCCCGCCCTTGTCTCCAACCGCCACGCGGTGTGCTCGAACCCGTCGTTGATGAACTCGGTGATCCGCTGCTGCGGTACGAACTCCGGCACCGGCGTCGACTCCTTCGGAGCGAACCGCACCAGCAGCTCGCGGGGCACGACTACGAAGCCCTCATCGTCCTTCACGTGCATGAGTTGCGCCACGTCCTCGGGGTCCGTCACGGCATACCCCTGCACGACCACCTCGCCGGTGTCCACGTCCTCGTACAGCGTCGGGCAGTCGCCGACACCCGAGGTGCTACCGATGACGCGCAGCCGCCTTGCCATGGCTGTTCCTCTCGACGGCGGACAGGAAGGTCCTCCCATGATCGGCCCCAACCGGCGCTCCGGAAGGGGCGATTCTCGATGATTCTCATGACGATCCGACGCGGGCGCGGTGACGCCCGCCCGCCGCCGCGCCGGGTCCCCGCCCGCCCCCGCAGCCCCGTATCTGACGCGAGGTCAACTCACCGGCAACGCCCGCCGACCGCCCACTATTCCGAGGCCGGTCGAAGTTTGACAGTTCCCCGCGCACCGGGTTACGTAAGTGGCCGCACCACACGCCGCACCGCACACCGCACCGCACGCCGCACCGCCATCGGCCCGCCGCAGCAGGGGAGTTGCACCATGTCCAGGACCGTCGTCTTCGACCGCACCGGAGGACCGGAGGTCCTGACCGTGCGAGCCGCCCCCGTACCCGTGCCCGGCCCCGGCGAACTGCTCATCCGCGTCACCGCGATCGGCCTCAACCGCGCCGAGGCCCTCTTCCGCGCCGGCACCTACCTCGACGAGCCCAGGCTGCCCGCCACCCCCGGCTACGAGGCCGCCGGCACCGTGGAAGCCCTCGGCGAGGGCGTCACCGGCTTCGCCGCCGGCGACCGGGTCGACACCGTCCCCGCCTTCTCCCAGAACGACTACGGCGTCTACCGCACCCACGCCCTCGTGCCCGCCCGCGCCGTCGTCCACCACCCGGCCGGCCTCACCGACGTCCAGGGCACGGCCGTGTGGATGCCCTACCTGACCGCCTACGGCGCCCTCGCCGAGGACGGCCACCTGCGCCCCGGCGACCACGTCCTGCTCACCGCCGCCGCCTCCGGCACCGGCCTGGCCGCCATCCGCACCGCCCGCCGCCTGGGCGCCGTCCCCATCGCCACCACCCGCACCCGCGCCAAGAAGCAGCAACTCCTGGACGCCGGCGCCGCCGACGTCGTCATCACCGGCGAGGAGGACCTGGTGGCCCGCGTGGACGCCATCACCGCCGGCGCCGGCGTGCGCACCGTCTTCGACCCCGTCGCCGGCCCCGGCGTCCTCACCCTCGCCCGCACCCTCGCCCCCGGCGGCCGCCTGATCGTCTACGGCCGCCTCGACCCCCGCGACACCCCCCTGCCCGGCCAGGACACCTTCGCCCCCGTCACCAGCCGCTTCTACTCGATGCACGAGGTGACCCGCGACGACGAACGGCTGCGCCGCGCCCAGGCCTTCGTCACCGCCGGGCTCGCGGACGGCTCCTTCGCCCCCGCCGTCGACCGGGTCTTCGAGGGCCTCGACGAGATCGCCGAGGCCCACCGCTACCTGGAGGCCGGCACCCAGGTCGGCAAGATCGTCCTCACCGTCCGGAACTGACCTCACCAGGACCGACCCCGCCGGAACCGGCCCCACCAGGACCGGCCACGCCAGGACCGACCCCGCCAGGACCGGCCACGGCCGGCCCGCTCGCCCGGAGCGGGCCGGCCGTCAGGGCGCCGTGCGGGCCTCGGCGTCGGCGGCGGCCACCACCGCCGACAGCAGGCCCGGGAAACGGCCCTCCAGCTCCTCGGCGCGCAGCGAGTTCATCTTGGTGGTGCCCACGTAGTACTGGTGCAGCAGTCCGGCCTGGCGCAGCACGTTGAAGTGGTGCGTCGAGGTGGAGCGGGAGACCGGAAGGTCAAAGGAGCCGCAGCTCAGCGCGGCGCCCGCGTGGGCCAGCCGGCGCACCACCGATCTGCGGGCAGGGTCCGCCAGTGCCTCCAACACCTGCTGGACGCTGAGGTCCTCCACACCAGGGTGCACGATCACCCGCGCCGCCACGCGTGCCCGTCCCACACCCACCACCCCTTCCCAACGCTCGACCCCCGTCCCGGTTCGGTAAAAGCCGCGCGGCGTGCGCGACTTCGCGCCTCGACGCTACTACGAGCGCGCCGTGCGCCACGCCCACCGCAACACCTCCGCAACACACGCGCGCCCGCCCCGGCGCGCCCGCGACCCCCGCGCCCCCGCCCGCCCCCGTGCGCGCACGCGGGCGGGCGGCCCCCAACGCCGGGGGCCGCCCGCCACGACGACAAGCCGTCAGACCACGCGCACCGACAAGCCGTCAGGCCGCACCGCACGCACCGACAAGCCGTCAGGCCGCGCGCACCGGCGGCCCGGCCGGACGCGCCAGCCGGGCCAGGGCCAGCGGCTCGAAGATCCCCATCAGCACCGGGTCCACCGGCCGCACCGCCGCCGCGGCGGGCGCGACCGGGGCGGGGGAGCGCAGCAGCGCCAGGTAGAGCTCCTGCGTCTCGGCGGCCGGGTCGATGCCCAGCTCCTCCGCCAGCACCTGGCGCAGCTGCTGGTAACAGCGCAGCGCCTCGGCCCGGTTGCCGGCCGCGGCCAGCGCCTCCATCCGGCAGCGGTAGGCGCTCTCACGGAACGGGGCGCGGCGCACCGCCTCGTCGGCCCAGCGCAGCGCGTGGTGCTCCTCGCCCAGCGCCGACGCCGACAGGCTCGCCGTCTCCAGCGCGGACATCCGCAACTCCTCCACGTGCTCGCGCACCCCGCCCGCCCACTCGCCCTCGTGGTCGGGCAGGAACGCGCCGCGCAGATTGGCGATCGCCCCCGCGGCCAACTGCTGCGCCACCGCGTAGGAGCGGGCCGCGTACGCCTCCCCGGCCTCCCCGACCGCGCTGGCGGCGGCCTCCAGGTCCACCGCCGCGTCCGCGGGCAGCCGCAGGACGTAGCGCCCGCCCTGGGCGATCAGCGGGGTGGCGCCCGGGCCCTGGCCGGGGGAGGCGACGAACGCCCGCACCCGCGAGACCACGCTGCGCAGCGCGGAGGCCCACGTGTCGGGCAGCCCGTCGGGCCAGATGGTGTCGGCCAGCTGGTCGCGGCTGGTGCCGGCGGAGCGCTCCAGGACCAGGCGGGCGAACGCCACCTGGGCCTGGGCGCTGGACAGGTGCTGCGGGGCGCCGTGGTCGTGCTCGATCGTCACGAGTCCTGTCAGGCGGATCAGCATGAGAATTCCCCCGATCTGCCGGACGGACTGTCTTCCCGGAAGCCGTTCAACGTGCTCCAACCCCCTTGAGCCAAAGCGGAGCCGACGGCCCGTGACGCCGGGCCGACGGCGTGGGAAACCTGGACCGGAAATGCCGCCGACCAGCCGTTCGGTTTCGGCGGATTTCGACCATACATTCGGCGCATCACACGGTGTCAACACTGGTCGACAAAACATACCCACCAGCCGGTCCATGCGTCGTGGACGCAGGGTTTCTGCACGTCAGAGCGTTACCGCAGGCCGGGAACACGGCTATTGCGGACGCCTTGCGCATCCTGCCGTAGAAATGTAGTCATCCTTGAGCACCCCGCGTGAAGGCTTCGAGAAACACCACCCCACCCCCTGCGCCGGGCACCACCCGTAAAAGCCCCGGGACTATCCCGGGAGGAAACCCCAGCACCACCACCCGCCCCCGCGCCGGGAAATACCGAAAACAATCCTGAACAAGCCGACGACGAACCGCCGAACAGCCGACGGACAACCGGCGGCAAACCGACGGCAAACCGCACGGCAAGACCGCCGCGCGCCCGCCGCGCCCCGCCGAGAAGGAGACCCGCACGTGAACGCCACCGGAGCATGGGACCGCCTGGAGCCGAAGCTCGCCGCCACCCTGGACCGCGTGGCCGCGCTGGAGTCCGACCCCTCACGCCGCAACAGCTTCGTCGCCTACACCATGGAACGCGACAGCGCCTACTGCGACCTGGACGGCGAGCGCCTGCTCATGATGTCCGGCTACAGCTACCTGGGCCTGGCCGGAGACGAACGCGTCGTGGCCGCCGCCAAGGCCGCCGTCGACGTCTACGGCACCGGCAACCACGGCGTGCGCGCCCTGGCCGGCACCATCCCGCTGCACGAGGAACTGGAAGCCGAGGTCGCCCGCTTCGCCCGCCGCGAACGCGCCCAGGTCTTCGGCTCCGGCTACGCCGCCAACGTCGGCACCGTCGGCGCCCTGGTCGGCCAGGGCGACACCGTCCTGATCGACAAGTACGACCACGCCAGCATCGTCGACGGCTGCCGCCTCTCCGGCGCCACCGTCACCCGCTTCCGCCACAACGACGTCGACCACCTGGAACGCCGCCTCAAGGCCGCCTCCCCGACCGGCGTGCGCCTGGTCATCGTCGACAGCGTCTACTCCATGGACGGCGACATCGCCCCGCTGCCCGAACTGCGCGCGGTCTGCGACGCCCACGACGCCCTCCTGATGGTCGACGAGGCCCACGCCCTGGGCGTCATCGGCGAGACCGGCGGCGGCATCGAGGAGCACTTCGGCTACCGCCACCGCGTCGACATCAAACTCGGCACCCTCTCCAAGGCCATCCCCTCCATGGGCGGCTGGGTCGCCGGCAGCCACGAACTGATCGGCCACCTGCGCTACGCCGCCCGCCCGTTCCTGTTCTCCGCCGCCCTCGGCCCCGCCCAGACCGGCGCCGCCCTGGAGTCCCTGCGGATCCTGCGCCGCGAACCCGAGCGCGTCACCCACATCCAGGTCCAGGCCGAGCGCCTGCGCCGGCGCCTCAACGACGCCGGCATCTCCACCATGGACTCCGCCACCGCCGTCCTGCCCGTCATCGCCGGCTCCGACGACGCCGCCTACGACTACGCCACCGCCTGCCGCAAGGCCGGCGTCATCGGCCTGCCCGTCGTCACCCCCGCCGTGCCCAACGACCTGGCCCGGCTGCGGATCGCCGTCACCGCCCGCCACACCGCCGCCGACATCGACTTCGCCGCCGACGCCTTCCTGACCGCCGCCGCCCAGACCGGCCTCATCTGACCGAGCCGGCCCCCGCCCCCGCGCCGGCCACACCCCGGCCAGGCCCCCGGCACCCGCCGGTCCCGCGCCGGCCACCCCCCGGCCCGCCCGCGCCGGCCCCCAACGCCGGCCCCCAACGCCCGGAAAGGACAAGACCATGGCAGCCCGCCCCACCCGGCCCCCCATCGCCGTCACCGGCCTGGGCGTCGTCAGCCCCGCCGGCCACACCCCGGACGCGTTCTGGCACACCGTCAGCACCGGCACCCCCACCGCCACCGCCCTCACCGACACCGCCCTGGCCCGCCACCGGGTCCGCCTGGGCTGCCGCGTCACCGACCTGCCCGCCAACGGCCCCGTCCCCGCCAAGGACGCCCGCCGCCTCGACCCCTTCGCCCACTACGGCACCCTCGCCGCCCTCGCCGCCCACCAGGACGCCGGCGCCCCCGAACCCGACCCCGGCCGCAGCGCCATCGTCGTCGGCAACGCGGTCGGCGGCCGCACCACCAGCGACCGCGAATCCGCCCTCTTCACCACCGCCGGACCCCTGCGCGTCAGCCCCCTGATGCCCCTGGTCACCATGCCCAACGCCGCCGCCGCCCAGATCGCCATGCGCCTGGCCTGGACCGGCCCCGCCCTGACCATCGCCACCACCTGCGCCTCCAGCGCCGACGCCATCGGCCACGCCGCCCTCCTCCTGGAAACCGGCCGCGCCGACATCGTCATCGCCGGCGGCTGCGAAGCCACCCTCACCCCCGTCACCCTCGCCGCGTTCGGCAACCTCGGCGCCCACTCCCAGCGCAACGACGACCCCACCCGCGCCAGCCGACCCTTCGACACCGACCGCGACGGCTTCGTCATGGGCGAAGGCGCCGGCTTCCTCGTCCTCGAACGCCTCGCCGACGCCCGCGCCCGCCACCGCACCCCCTACGCCCTCCTCGCCGGCTACGGCTCCAGCGCCGACGCCTACCACCTCTCCAACCCCCGCCCCGACGGCGCCGGCGCCGTCACCGCCATGCGCGCCGCCCTCACCGACGCCGGCCTCACCCCCGCCGACATCGCCCACGTCAACGCCCACGGCACCTCCACCGTGCACAACGACCGCGCCGAAGCCGCCGCGCTGCGCACCGTCTTCGGCCCGCACGGCGTGCCCGTCACCTCCACCAAGGGCTCCATCGGCCACCTCATCGGCGCCGCCGGCGCCGTCGAGCTGATCGCCGCCGTGCAGGCCATGAACAGCCGCCTCGCCCCTCCCACCGCCAACCACGAGCACACCGAACAGGGCCTGGACCTCGACGTCGTCCACGGCACCGCCCGCCCCATCCGCGCGGGCGCGGCCCTGTCCAACTCGTTCGGCTTCGGCGGCCACAACTCGACCCTGGTGGTGACCCCGCTATGACCACGACACCCGCGACCACACCCGCGACCGCGACCACACCGGCGACCACACCCGCGACCGCGACCACACCCGCGACCGCGCCCGGGCCCGCGACCACGCCCGCCCACCGCACCGCCCGCACCAGCACCACCGTGACCGCCGACGCCCTGGCCGCCTACCGCACCGCCGCCCGCACCGGCCTGCCCCCCGCCCCGGACGCAGCCGCCGCCCCCGCCCACCCCTTCGTCCTCGCCCACACCCTCGCCCAGCACACCGTCACCACCCTGACCACGGGCGATCCCGGCTTCACCGGCGTGGTCCACCTCGCCCAGGAGATCCACACCCACCACCCCCTCACCGCCGGCACCCACGTCGACATCGACGTCACCGTCACCGCCGCCCGCCGCGAAGCCCGCGGCACCCGCCTGGCCCTCACCACCCACCTCACCGACGGCACCCGCACCCTGGCCCGCCTCACCACCTCCGCCCTGCTGGTCGGCGCCACCACCATCGAACCCTTCGGCACCCTCACCCCCGCCGCCCACCCCGGCACCACCCCCGACACCGAACCCCTCACCCTCACCCACACCCTCACCCCCGCCGACGTCACCGCCTACGCCCACGCCGCCGGCGACCTCAACCCCCTGCACCTCGACGACGCCGCCGCCCGCGCCGCCGGATTCCCCGCCGCCATCGCCCACGGCATGCACCTGGTCGCCCTCGCCACCGAGGAGATCACCGACCGCCACGCCGACGGCGACCCCACCCGCCTCACCGCCCTGGGCGCCCGCTTCGCCGCCCCCACCACCCCCGGCACCCCGCTGCGCCTGACCCTGCAGCCCTACGACCAGGGCACGGTGGTGCGCTTCACCGTCGCCACCCAGGACGGCACCGCCGTCAAGGCCGGCTGGGCCGCCCTCACCCCGGCGGGGGAGTGAGACCCCGATGACCACACCCGCCGAACCCACCGCACCCGCCGCGCCCACCGTGCAGGCCCCGCCGCCGCTGTCGCTGCCCGACGCGTTCACCGCCCACGCCCGCACCCGGCCCGACGCCGTCGCCCTCCTGTGGCACGAACGCGCCGTCACCTACCGCGAACTCGCCGAAACCGCCGAACGCGAACGGCTGCGCCTGCACACACTGGACCTCGCCCCCGGCGAGCCGGTGGGCCTGCCCGCCGCCAAGTCCCCCGAGCAGATCGCCCTCGTCCTGGCCTGCCTGATCGAGCGCCGCCCCTTCCTGCTGCCCTCCCCGCAGCTGGCCCCCGCCCTGCTCGCGGCCCTGTTCGCCCAGGCCGGCGCCCGCCACCTGCTCGCCCCCCTCGGCCAGGACACCCCCGCCCTGCCCACCCTGGCCCGCCCCGCCCCCGTGCCCACCCTCGCCGCCGGCACCTCCTTCCTGCTCACCACCTCCGGCTCCACCGACCTGCCCAAGATCGTCCCCCTCGCCCAGGCCGCCGTCGACCGCTTCACCGCCTGGGCCCACGACACCTTCGACCTCGGACCCGGCCGCGTCGTCGCCAACTACGCCCCCCTCAACTTCGACCTGTGCCTGCTCGACGTGTGGGCCACCCTCGCCGCCGGCGGCACCGTCCTGCTCATCGACCCCGCCCACGCGCTCAACGCCCGCCACCTGCTCGCCCAGCTCACCCGCCACCGCCCGCACGTCCTCCAGGCCGTCCCCCTCGCCTACGCCCTCCTCGCCCAGGCCGCCGCCCAGACGGCAGGCACCGCGGTGCTGGACAGCGTCGAGCACGCCGCGTTCACCGGCGACGCCATCGACGCCCGCACCCTGGCCGCACTGCCCGCCCTGCTGCCCGGCGCCGCGCTCTACAACATCTACGGCTGCACCGAGACCAACGACAGCTTCCTGCACCGCCTGGACCGCCTGGACGCCACCGCCGCCCTGCCGGTGCCCATCGGCACCCCCCTGCCCGGCGTGCGCACCCTCCTCGCCGCCCCCGACGGCACCCCCGTCACCGGCCCCGGCCGCGGCGAACTGTACGTCTCCACACCCTTCCAGGCCGCCGGCTACCTGGACCGCTCCCGCGACGCCGGCCGCTTCACCACCCAGCCCGAGGGCGCCGGCCCCGGACGGCGCTGGTTCCGCACCGGCGACCTGGCCGTCCGCGACGAACACGGCCGCCTGCACCTGACCGGACGCGCCGACTTCCAGGTCAAGGTCCGCGGCGTCGCCGTCAACACCGCCGAGGTCGAACGCGTCCTGCTCGCCCACCCCGAGGTCCGCGAGGCCGCCGTCGCCGCCGCCCCGGACCCGCTGACCGGCAAACGCCTGCACGCCGCCGTCCAACGCGCCGCCGGCTCCGCCCTCAACAGCCTCACCCTGCGCGAGCACCTGGCCCGCAACCTGCCGCGCGCCGCCGTGCCCGAACGCCTCGCCATCCACGACGCCCCGCTGCAAAAGACCGCCACCGGCAAGGTCGACCGCAAGGCCGTCCTGCCCACCGCCTGACCGAGCCACCCGACCCGAAACCACCAGAACCCCACACACCCAAGGGAGTTGCGAGCCATGAGCAACATCGCCCAGATCAAGCGGTTCCTCATCGAGGAGTTCCTGCCCGACGTCACCCCCGACCAACTCGCCGACGACCACGACCTGCTCTCCGACGGCGTCATCGACAGCCTGGGCGTCCTCAAGCTCATCGCCTGGGTCGAGGACCACTTCGCCCTGCCCGTCGACGACACCGACCTCGACCCCAACAACTTCCGCTCCGTCACCGCCATCGACGCCTTCATCACCCAGCGCCGCGCCGTCCCGGCCAGCGCCGTGGCAGGCGGCTGACCCGTGCACCCGGCCCTCACCGCCCTGCTCGCCGGGCACGACGTCGACCTGGACACCTGGCGCTCGTGGTGGGACCAGCTGGAGCAGCGCACCCCGGGCCCGGCCCGCGACAGCGACCGGGCCCAGGCCGCGGCCCTGCTGGCCGCCCTCACCACCCGCCTGCCCGCCCCCGACACCCTCGCCGCCTTCACCACCTCCCTGACCGAACGCATCCCCCACCCCGGCCCCGCCCACCCCGCCAGCGTCAACATCGTCGGCACCGGCGGCGGCCCGGCCACCTTCAACCTCTCCACCGCCGCCGCCCTGACCGCCGCCGCCATGGGCGTACCCGTCGTCAAGACCGGCTCCCGCGCCTACACCAGCAGCGCCGGCTCCATCGACCTGCTGGAACGCCTGGGCATCACCCTCACCTCCTCCCACACCGCCACCGCCGACCACCTCGCCCGCCACGGCATCGCCTTCGCCGGCCCCCACGTCTACCCGCCCGCCCTCACCCGCCTGGCCCGCCTCCTCTTCCCGCTCACCCTCAAACCCTTCGGCCGCCTCCTCAACACCCTCGGCCCCCTGCTCGCCACCGTGCCCGTCACCGCCCAGCTCACCGGCACCAGCGCCACCACCGACCTGACCGCCCTGCGCCACCTCGCCCCCCGCACCCCCGGACGCGCCGTGTGGCTGGCCACCAACACCGCCGGCGCCGACGAACTCCTGCCCTTCGCCGACAACACCCTGCACACCCCCGACACCACCATCCACCTGCCCGCCGGCTCCATCGCCCCCGCCGACGGCACCCTGGCCGACCTCGCCCCCCACCCCGACGACCTCACCGGCCACTTCCTGCAAGCCCTCGCCGGCCGCGCCGGCCCCACCGCCACCCACACCATCGCCCTCAACGCCGCCGCCCTCGCCCTCGCCTCGGGCCGCCACACCCACTGGCACACCGCCCACACCGCCGCCCTGGACGCCCTGGCCGACGGCGCCCCCCGCGCCCTGGCCACCCGCCTGCGCACCGACCACAAGGCCCCCGCCCATGCCTGACACCACGTTCTTCGCCGCCCGCGCCGACGGCCGCCCGCACCTGGCCCTGTTCCTCAACGCCGGAGACCCGCCCGCCCGCCTCACCGACCTGGCCCTCGTCCTGGACGAGGAAGGCGTCGACGTCCTCGAACTCGCCGTCCCCTTCCCCAACTCGCCCACCGACGGCCCCGTCATCCGCCGCTCCGCCGACCGGGCCCTGGCCGCCGGCACCACCCTGGACACCGTCCTGGACGAACTCGCCACCCTGCGGCCCCAGCTGAAGAACCTGAAGATCGCGCTGCTCGCCGACTGGAGCCACAGCCTGCGCGCCGCCGACCCCGCCACCTGCGCCCGCGCCATCGCCCGGGCCGGCGCCGACGCCCTGCTCGTCCACGCCCTGCCGCCCCGCCTGCGCCCCGCCTGGCGCCAGGCCCTGCGCGAGGCGGACCTGCCGCAGGTCGCCACCTGCTACCCGACCTCCACCCCCGAGGTCCTCACCGCCGCCGCCCGCGACGCCCACGGCGCCTACGTCTACCTCGTCGCCCACTACGGCCGCTCCGGCACCACCCCCGCGGCAGGCCACCACACCCTGGCCGCCACCGTCGCCGCCCTGCGCGCCGCCGCCCCCGCCACCCCCGTCGCCATCGGCTTCGGCGTCAGAAGCGCCGCCGACCTCGACGCGGTCGCCGCCGCCGGAGCCGACGCCGCGATCGTCGGCTCCGCCGCCGTCGCCCGCATCGAGACCGCCCTCACCGAGGGCCGCGACGCCGCACAGGCGCTGCGCGCCCTCCTCCACGACCTCCGCCCGCCCGGGCCACCCCAGCCCGCCACGGCCGGACGCACCACCACCGGCACCACCGCCGTACCGCGCACCACGAGCACCACCGCCACGCGCACCACCACCCCCGCCCACTGAAACGAAAGGCAGAACCAGCATGCTGATCCGCGACCTTGACGACGTCCAGACCGTCGAGTGGGGCAACGGCCTGTCCCGCCGCTTCCTGGTGGCCGGCGACAACCTCGGCTACACCCTCACCGACACCATCGTCAACGCCGGCACCAAGTCCCGCCTGGAGTACCGCAACCACCTGGAGGCGTGCTACTGCATCGCCGGCTCCGGCGAGGTCATCGCCATGGACGGCACCTCCCACCCCATCACCCCCGGCCGCCTCTACGCCCTCGACCAGCACGACGCCCACTACCTGGTCGCCAGCCCCCACGAGGACCTGCGCCTGGTCTGCGTCTTCTCCCCGGCCCTGCGCGGCGACGAGGTCCACCAGCTCGACGCCGCCTCCTCCTCCGCCTACTAGGGCGTGTTTCATCATTCCCGCCGGGCTCGCGACGCCGGGCATCCCGCCTGGACGCACCGGCGAAACGCCCAAGTACGGCCCAGTACGAGGACGCTTCGCCGGCACGCCCAGCCGGGCGCCCAACGCCGCGCGCTGATCCGCCGCGAATGATGAAACACGCCCTAGCCCCCTCTCCGCCCACCAGGCGAAGACCCCCTTCGAGTCACGCGCCGGCGCCCCGCGCGCCGGCCTGCCACCCCGGGCCCGCACGCGGGCCCGGGAGGAAGGCGGCACGTCCATGATCCGCTGGAACGCCGACCAGCACGCCCTGCGCGAGGGCCTGGCCCGCTTCGGCGACGACCTGAGCGCCGGCCACATCGAAGGCGACGAACAGGCCGCCTTCTCCCACGACAAGTGGCGCCTCGTCCAGAAGACCGGAATCCTGTCCCTGCCCTTCGAGGAACGCTACGGAGGGCTGGGCCAGTCCCTGCTCACCACCATGTACGTCCTGGAGGGCCTGGGCCAGACCTGCCGCGACGGCGGCCTCAACTTCTCCATCACCACCTCCCTCGCCTCCACCGGCGTCCCCCTCCAGGCCTTCGGCTCACCCGCCCTCAAAGAGGCCTACCTGCCGCGCATCGCCTCCGGCGAGGCCATCGGCGCCCACGCCATCACCGAGTCCGAAGGCGGCTCGGACGCCATGCAGATGCGCACCCGCGCGATCCGCGACGGCGACCACTTCGTCCTCAACGGCGCCAAGACCTTCGTCAGCAACGGCCCCGTCGCCGACGTCATCGTCGTCTACGCCCGCACCCACCCCCAGGGCGGGGCGCTCGGCGTCACCGCGTTCCTCCTGGACCGCGACATGCCCGGCATCAGCACCGGAAACCCCATCAAGAAGATGGGCCTGCGCACCTCGCCGCTGTCCGAGGTCTACCTCGACGACGTCACGGTGCCCGCCTCCCGGGTCCTGGGCCGCGTCGGCGGCGGCTTCCTCGTCCTGGACCACGTCATGAAACGCGAGATCCTCTACTCCTTCATCGTCAACACCGGCGAGATGCAGCACCGCCTGGCCCGCTGCCTCGACTACGCCAAGACCCGCATGTCCTTCGGCAAGCCCATCGGCTCCTACCAGTCGGTCGCCAACAAGATCGTCGACACCAAGATCCGCCTGGAGACCGCCCGCAAGTGGCTCTACGACACGGCCCAGCGCCTGGAGGCCGGCGAGAACGTCACCGTCGACATGGCGATCGCCAAACTCCTCACCAGCGAATCCAACCTCGCCACCTCGCTGGCCGCCGTCCAGGTCTTCGGCGGCAACGGCTACATGTCCGAGTACGGGCTGGAGAAGGACGTGCGCAACGCCGTCGCCGGCACCATCTACTCCGGCAGCAACGAGATCCAGTACAACCGCATCGCCGCCATGCTCGGACTCGGCAAGTGAGCGCCCCCGCCCCGCCCCGCCCGCTGCCGCCCACGCGGCCCCGCCACCTCAAGGTGTGCGGGGCCCGCACCCGCGCCGACCTCACCCTCCTCGCCGAATCCGGCCCCACCCTGGTGGGCCTGTGGCACGGCGTGCCCGGTGGCCCCGCCGAACTCTCCGAACAGCACCTCGCCCACCTCGCCGCCACCGCCATCCGCCTGGGCCTGGAACCCGTCCTGGTCACCTTCCTCGACGACGCCGACCGCCTCGCCCGCCTCGCCCGCGCCACCGGCATCCGCTGGATCCAGCTCCACGCCTACCAGAGCCCCGCCCTCGTCACCGAACTGCGCCACCGCCTGCCCTACGCCGTCCTCGTCAAAGTCCTCCACCTCTCCCGCGGCCGCTGCCTGGAACGCCCCTTCATCGGCGCCTTCGAACGCGCCGGCTGCGACCTGTTCCTGCTGGACACCGTCACCGACGACGGCCGCGTCGGCTCCACCGGCCACCCCCTGGCCCCCGCCGACGTCCACACCCTGCTGCCCCGCCTCACCATCCCCTTCCTCCTCGCCGGCGGCCTGAACGCCGCCAACCGCGACACCTACCGCACCGTCACCGACCACCCCCTGTACGCCGGCGCCGACATCGACACCGCCGCCCGCAACCGGGCCGGCGACTTCACCCACGAAGCCGTCACCGCCCTCGCCCACGCCTGGCACCCCCGCCCCAAGGAGGCGTACGTATGAGCGCCCCGCGGTTCCTCGACGCCCTGCTGGCCGCGAGACGCCCCCTGATCATGGAAGTCAAACTCCGCGACCCGCACGGCACCGACCTGCTGGGCCCGCGCACCGTCACCGACCTCGTCACCCGCTACGAACAGGCCGGCGCGCCCTGCCTGTCCGTGGTCACCGGCCGCTGGTTCGGCGGCACCCCCCGCCTGCTGCGCGAGGTCACCGCCGCCACCGACCTGCCCGTCCTGCAGAAGGACTTCCTCACCCGCCCCGCCCAACTGGAGGCCGCCGCCGCCCTCGGCGCCTCCGCCGTCCTGCTCACCGCCGCCCTGCTGCCCGCCACCTCCCTGCACCGCCTGGTCACCACCGCCCTCGCCCTGGGCCTGACCCCCTTCGTCGAGATCACCGGCGAACACGAACTCGCCCACCTGCCCCAGCCCGAACACTGCGTCATCGCCGTCAACAACAAGGACATCCGCACCCGCGAACGCGACCGCGGCGACCTCGGACGCAGCCTGCGCCTGCTGCCCGCCCTGCACGCCACCGGCACCCGCGCCCCCGTCTCCGCCTCCGCCATCACCGAACCCGCCGACGCCGCCCGCCTCCTGGACGCCGGCTACGCCGGGCTGCTCATCGGCACCACCCTGATGCGCCAGAGCGACCTCACCGGCTGGCTCGCCGATCTCGACACCGCCCGCGCCGGGGCCGCCGTATGAGCTTCCGTCCGAACCCGCGGCCCAACCCCCGCCTCGCCACCCGCTCCCTGGTCCTGGACGCCGGCGGCATCCCCGTCTCCGCCCTCGTCGCCGAACCCCAGGACCGCGCCCCCAAGGCCGTCCTCCTCGCCATCCACGGCCGCGGCATGCGCGCCGCCTACTTCGCCGGCCCCGCCCACCCCGACACCAGCCTGCTCACCCTGGCCGCCGACCTCGGCTACACCGTCCTGGCCCTGGACCGCCCCGGCCACGGCGCCTCCGCCCACCGCCTGCCCGACGGCCAGCTCATCGCCGACCAGGCCGCCACCCTGCACGCCGCCCTCACCGACTACGCCCGCGCCCACCCCGTCGGCGCCGGCGTCCAGCTCCTCGCCCACTCCTTCGGCGGCAAGATCGCCCTCCACCTCGCCGCCCACTGGCCCGCCGACCCCCGCCTGCCCCTGCTCGGCGCCGACATCTCCGGCCTCGCCCAGCACTACGCCCCCGGCGCGTGGGACCGGCCCGACGACCTCGCCGGCGGCGGCCGCCTCAACTGGGGCCCCCTCGGCCTCTACCCGCCCGGCACCTTCCACGCCGCCCGCACCCTGCTCACCCCCGTCCCCGCCCTCGAATCCCGCGAACTGGCCACCTGGCCCGCCCGCTACAGCGCCCTGGCCGCCCGTGTGCGCGTGCCGGTGCGCCTCACCCTCGCCGACCACGAGGCCTGGTGGCGCTTGGAGCCCTCCCACCGCACCGCCCTCACCGCCGCGTTCCCCCCGGGCCTGGCCCACCTCGTCACCGCCCACCGCGCCGGCCACAACCTCTCCCTGGGCCACGCCGCCCGCCCCTACCACCTGCGGGCCCTCGCCTTCACCGACGAATGCCTCACCCGCCCCCGGCCCCAGCCCGCCGCAGCCGCCCCCGAACCGCTCCTGGCCGCCGCCGGCTGACCGCAGGGCGGGCGATCACCCGCCCTGCGGGCGACATCCGAGCTACTGTGGATGTCATGACTGCGGCCTACGAGGACGTGCCCTTCAGCGAACTCCTGCACCACCCCGCCGCGACCGCGCGCCGGCTGGACGCCGTCCGCGCGCTACGACTGCGGCGGCGCGACGCGGGGGACCTGGCCCTGATGCGCGTCGAGCAGATGGAACGCGACGCCTCCGTCGTGGACTTCACCGCGCGACTGCTGGCGGCGCTGGTACGGACCGGGAACACCGCCGCCCTGCGCCAGGCGCTGCCCGAGGCCCTGCCGTGGAGCACGTTCCTGCCCGCCGAGGACATCGACACCCTGCTCGGCGAGCTCGTGGACACCGCCAGCGGCGCGGTGGCCCTGGACAACCTCGCCCCCATCGCGCTGCTGCTCACCCAGTGGCGCCACAGCGCCGAGGTCCACGCCGACCCCGCCCTGCTCGCCCTGATCACCCGCGAGCCCGACGGCGACCTCGGGCCGGCCGCCATGCCCGAGGCCGCCGAGTGAGCCCCAAGCTCGGCGACCGCGCCGCGCCGCCCCCGAGCGGCGACGAGTACGACCTGCGCTTCGCCACCACCGAGGCCGCCGACGGCTGGGAACACCTGGCCCGTCAGGCAGCGGGAAACCTGCGCCGCGCCTTCGAGAGGATCCGCGCCACCCCCCGCGCCGCCGACCGCCCCGACCGCCAGCACCGTCTCAAGGGCAAGCTCGGCACCGGTGTCTTCAAGGGCCAGGAACTGGAACGCTGGCAGTACGAGGTCACCGGCGCCGGACGCATCTGGTACCTGCTGGACGATGCCGGCCGAACCGCGTGGATCACCTACGCCGGCACCGGGCACCCCAAGGCCACGGACTGACCACCGGCCACATCCCCGGCCGCGCGAGCCACTGCGCCATCGCCCGCGCCCATCGGTACGCCGCCAGGGCGCGTGAAGCGTATTGCCTTGGCGCCACGACGGCCTGACGTCTCGCCATGGAACAGTGGATCGTCATCGATCGTCTCCGTGGTGAACCTGACCGCCAACGGCACCTGCTGATCCGGCCGCCGTTGCGCTGCGGACGGCTGCATGAGAAGTCGGAGGGGCCGACTTCTCATGCAGGGTGGGACGACGCGACCGCGACCACCTGGGCAACAGCCGCCCCGGCCATGGCCGGCCTGGTGCCGATCGACGGCTGACGGACCGACTCAGGCAGTCACCTCGGCTGACCGTGCCCGAACCCGTTGGAGGGTCTCGTCGGCGCTTCTGCGCCAGGCCCAGCCGTCGGTGAGGGCGGCGCCGGCGGTGCGGCATTCGCCGTGGAACGTGGCGTATCCGCCGCCGCCCGGCAGCATGAAGTGCACCTTGAACGCGCTTCGCTCCAAGTTGGTGGTCCCGTGGAACTGCGTGCCCATGAAGTCCGCACGCGCGAACCGGCAGTCACTGAGGTCGAAGTCGATCAGGGTGGCGGCGGAAAGGCCGAGATCGACTCCGTCCCAGAACCGTTCGCGCGGCGGGGAATCCGGCGCCGCCCCGGGGTCGTGAGGGCGGAGGTGGTCGGTGAGGATCTGCTGCGCGGTCCGCCGCAGCCTCAGTTCGGCCACCTGCTCCGCGGTGAGCGCGGCTTCATCGCCGGCCTCGAACGCCAGCGGCGCCCTCAGGAATCCGCAGACCGCGTCGACGATTTTGGCCCGCTGGTCGGCGCGGGCCTGGCCGAGCGCGTCGAGCACGCGCAGTCCGGACAGCCGCACCGCCGGGTCGGCGTCGGCGAGATGGTGGGCGTAGGGCGCCACGGACTCGTCCGTCACCAGCCGGCCCGGCCCGTTGTCCCCGGGGCGCAGCACCCAGCCGAAGGGCCATTGCCGAGGGCTGAACGAGCCTTCCGCGTCGTCGGACTCCGAAGCGTCGTCTTCCTCGGCGACGGTGTCCGCGGTCGCGCCGGTGAGATCCACACTCGGCTGGTCGAGATGGACCTGATCGCCGAACCAGGCGTCGCCGAACTCCGCATCCGCCCCGAACCGTGCCTTCCAGAACCAGGCCGGACCGTGGAATCGCGCGCCGCGGAAGGACACCCGATCCCGGAAGCAGGTGCCGTCGCTGCCCTCGTACCAGGTCTGGTACTCCTCCTGAAGCACGGCGCTCGGCCAGCCGGGATCGGCCTCGTTCGGCTCGCGCCAGGGGATCCGCACGCCGAACGGATCCGGCTTGTCAGAGGGCAGGTCGCCGTCCTCGTCGAACTCCTCGAATCGGGGGTCGTCCTCCTGGACGGACTCCTCACCACGGCCGAACCAGGCCAGATGGTCGAACCGGGCACCGGCGAAGCCGGCCGGGGAGCGGAACCGCGCCAGCCCGAAGTGGGCGTCTGCGCCGAACCTGACGTCGGCGAACGACGCCTCGCCTTCGAACACCGCCCGCGCGAAGATCGCGTCGTCGCGGAAGTGAGCGCCGTCGAAGACGCAGCGGCCGCGGAAGTGGGCGTCCGCGAAGACAGCCGGGCCGAAGGAGCAGCCGCTGAAGTCGACGTCCGGCAAGACGGCGCCCTCCAGGGCGAACGCGAGGTGGTCTCCGCCCCGCGCCAGCGCGACAAGAACCGCGACAGCACTGTCGACAGCTTCCACGACCGTGCCGCGCAGGTAACGGCACACGGCGTCGGCAGCAGGCTGGCGCAGCGCGGGATGCGCCCGGGCGAGTGTCTCAAGCTCCCGCAAGCCGGCGTGGTGCGCGTCGGCACCCGGTCCCGCCAAGCAGTCGGCTATCCGCTGAAACTCCCCGGAGGCGTCCGGCTCCCTCGGTGATCCCATGCCGCCAGACCCTAGCCCCGTTCTTCGCACGTGACGAGTTCGGATGTATTGGTGATGCGGCCGGTGTCCCGGTGGGGTGCCGGTGGGGTGCCGGTCGTTGGGCCCGGCATGCCGATATCTCGTTCACGTCGCTCACGGGTCCACCGTCCTCGGATGACGGTTGAGTTGGCCCCTGTGGTGGAGAGGCGTCTGGGCGCTCTGCCTGCCTGTACCCGGCGGTCTCGTGGCCGCCCGGCGGAAGCCCCCGAGGTGGTCGGAGAGCAGGCCGGTGATCCCCCCCGACAATGAGGGCGCAGCTCACGGAACCGAGCAGATTCTTCATGCCTCCGAGCCTAGAGAGGCAGCTCAGCCCCGGTATCCGACTTGCAGAGCGACCTGTCGCCACCAAAGTCGCGCAGCCGATGGGCGGCTGACGCGGCGCAGAGCAGCGCGGGGGCGGCCGCCAGGGCGAAGCAGAGCGGCAGCGGCAGCCGGCCGACCAGCAGGCCGACGCTCGCGGTGCCGCACGCCGAGCCGGCGTTGAAAGCGGTGTTCACCCAGGCGCCGGCCCGGGTGCGGGCCCGTGGCGCGGCCGTCTCGTCGGCGATCAGGTAGGCGGTGGTGATGACGGGCGAGACGAACAGGCCGGCCAGCGCGACGGCCGCGGCCAGCACGGGGAGGTTCGGTGCCAGCCCCGCGCCCGCCAACGCCAGGCCCAGCCCGGCGACCAGCAGCGGCAGCCGGGCCCGGTTCGGGGCGGACCAGCCGACGGCGCCGTAGGCCAGGCCCCCGACGGCACTGCCGGCCGAGAGCGCCGCCAGGATCCAGGCGACCGCCCCGGCCCGCCCGCGTTCCTCGGCAAAGGCCACCACCATCAGGTCGAGCGCCCCGAGCGCCAGCCCGGTCGCGGCCGAGGCGAGCACCGCCCGGCGCAGCTCTCCCCGGCCGTCCGGGCGCTCTCCGGGTGCCACCGGCCCGGTCCGGTCCGCCTCCCGCGTGGCCGGGGAGGCGACCAGCGCCAGGGTGCCCGCCAGCACGAGCCCGGCCCCCGCGGCCACCCCGGCCCCCGGAGCGGCGACCGCGAGCAGCAGCCCCACCAGCAACGGGCCGCTGACGAACAGCAGTTCCTCGGCGACAGTGTCCAGGCTGTACGCCCGCCGGAGCAGCGCCTGGTCCGCCAGCAGCCGGCGCCAGAGCGTCCGCATCACCGGCCCGAGCGGCGGGGTGCAGGCACCGGAGGCCACCACCAGAGCACCCGTCAGGACCGGCGGCGCGCCCGGCCGCCAGGTGACGCCGGCCACCAGGGTCAGCAGCCCGGCGTACAGCGCGGCCATCGGCGGCAGCGCGCGCCGGGGGCCGTACCGGTCGACCAGGGCGGCACGGGCCGGCGAGAGAAGGACACTGGTCAGCCCGAACAGGGCCATCACGGTGCCGGCCACCGGGTAGGAGCCGGTGGTGTCCCGGACGGCCAGCATCATGGCGAGCGGGACCATCCCGTACGAGAGCCGGCCCAGCAGGGCGGCACCGAAGGTGCGGCCGGCGTGCGGGGCGCGCAGGACAGCGGCGTAGGAGGGGTTGGGCGAAGACAAGGGAGACGTTCCTCGGCGAAGGCGGGCAGGGCGGGGCCGTACCCGAAGGCGTGCGGGGACACCGGAGCGCCGTGCCCGCTGAGAGGGGGCCACGGTCGTTGCGGGTCCGCTACGCACGGGGGAGGAACATGCCCAAAACCGTAGCAGGCCCGCCGTCCGCGCCGGGAGCCGGGGACGGCCGTCGCCTGAACGTCGTCGGCGGTATGCCGTCAGGAGGTTCCGGCGTCGGCCCGGGTCTTCAGGAAGCCGAGGTACTTGGGGTCGTCCTCTTCGAAGATCTCGGACCCGCCGCCCATGTAGGCCCTGATCAGCTCATCCGCGGCGCGGTCGTCGTCACCCAGCTCGAAGGCGGTCTGGCCCAGCCGGAGATGGATGTACGGATTGCCGAGCCCGTCGGGGCACTGCACCGCGTTGTGGAAGCACTTGTAGGCCCTGTCGTAGACACCCAGCCGGAAGTGCACGTCCCCGATCGCGACGTAGATCCAGGTAGCAGCCGCCCATCCACGAGCGTCGCCCGGCAACAGCCGCAAGGCTTCGACGTAGCGCTGCTTGGCCTCGACGAGCTCCCCCAACCCGGCCAGCGCATCACCCTCCTGACACAGGTCCCTGATCTCGGCATGGACCTCGTCGGGCAGCTCCATGGTTGTCCTCTCGTTCTTCGGCGCTTCGCGCACCGCGCTCCTCGAACTACCCGACCGTAGACCGCGATCCGACACGGCGTGCGCTCAGGGCCGCTTCCCCGGGCACGGGGAGGAAAGCACGCGAGCCCGGGCCGGCGAGACTCTCCCTGCCGAGAAGAGAAGGCAACAGGGAGGAGAGATCGTTATGCCATCAACCCGCAAACGCCTGGCCCGTGGCCGGCGCGCGGTCATGGCGGCGTTCGCCGGGGCGGTCCTGGTGCTGACCGCCGCGCAGGTTCCCGCGCACGCCGACGAGTCGAACTGGAGCAGCTACGACGGCAATCAGGCCCGGGTGCGGTCGGGCGTGTACTCGGTGACGATCGGCGGCGCCTCGTACGAGGTCGCCCGGGGCACCGACGACAACGTCTGGTTCCGGTACAACGGCGGATCCTGGAACCAGCTCAACGGGGACCCCGCCACCCGGACCACCTCGCCGCCTCGCATCATCGAATTCCCGCCCGGCCGCGCGATGACCGTCGTCCGGGGCCTGGACGGGGAGATCTGGTACAGCCAGGTCAACAACGGCGCCCTCAACTCCTGGACCCCCTGGACCCGGCTCCCGGCCGGCGCCAACGCGATCGGCAGCCCGCTGCTCACCCTCAGCCCGGCCACCGGCGCCCTCATGATCGAGGTTCCGAACGCCAACCGGGTCCTCAGCTACACCTTCCTCAACAACTACCCCGGCGGCCTGACCTCCTACGGCTGGACGGTGGACAACCACGTCCTCCTCGGCACCAACGCCACGGACCTCGAAGGCGACAGCCAGATCGCCATCTACGGCACCGAGTACTACAACTCGGTGCTCCGCAACTTCATCACCGGCAGCGACCACCGCGTCTGGCGCGAAACGCTGAACCCCTCGACCGGCGCGGTCCTGCACCTGGAGGAGGTCAACGGCGGAGCCGAGTGCACCACCGGTGTGGCGGCGGCGCACCTGGGAAGCCAGACCACCGTGGTCGCGCCCGGCCAGACGGGCTTCGCCGAGCAGCAGCGCGTCCTGATCGCCTGCGTCGGCAACGACGGATACGTGTGGGAGAGCATGTCCTCCGACGGCGGTCTCACCTTCGACGGATGGCGCCACCCCTCGGGCACCCTCGCGCCGTCGGTCTCGACCCCGGCGATCGCCCCCACGCCCTTCTCCAGCAACACGTGGACGCTCAACGTGCGCTGGAACGGTGCCCGGGACTCGCTGTTCCCCGGCGACTCGATCGTCGCGAAGGTCATCAGGTAGCCGCCCTCTCCGCGCCGGGCAGCCGGGCCACGACAACGTGGCCCGGCTACCCGACTGTCAGGCGTGGTGGTCGAGTTCGCCGGCCTTGATGCCGTGGAGGAGCGCCGCGAGGGCGGTGGGGGTGGTGTGGATGACGAGATGGCCTTCGTCCGATTCGCGGAGTTCGACCAGCCCGTCAGTCGTGCGGACCTCCACGCGCCGCCCGGGACATCCCCGAGCGGCGCCGACGGCGTTCTCGGCTCCTGGGCACCTGCGAAAGACGGGCCTAGCGCAGCACCGCGTTGATCCTTCGGGGGCTCATGCGGCTTTGAGTGGGGAGCCGTCGCAGGCCCAGCGGTAGGCCTAGTTGGCGTCGAGTTCGCCGGTACGGACGGCGGTGACGAAGGCCTGCCAGGCGGCGGGGGAGAAGAGGAGGGCCGGGCCGTGGGGGTCCTTGGAGTCGCGGACGGGTGTCACGTTGGCGAAACCCTCGGCCACCTCGATGCACTGGCCGCCGCCACTGCTGTATGAGCTCTTTTTCCAGCAGGCGTCAGTCAGTTCGACATCCATTCGAGCTTCCTCCGTACCGAGCTGATCGTTGCGAGTGAGTCGGCCTGGTTCATGGCCTCGACTACAAGGCGATCGTAGCTCCTGTCCAGTTCCCTGGTCGGCTGAGAATCCCGGTCGATGTAGCCACGCTGCTCAGTTTCCAGGTAGGCGAGCATTTTGTGGTTCGGCATGGTAAGCAGCGTCACCGGACGAATGAACGGCCGGTTCTCGCCCAGGGAGTACGGCGCCACCTGGATCACCACGTTCGGTCGGCGGGCGAACGCTTCGAGGTGGGTCAGCTGGTCGAGCATGACCTCCCGGCCCCCGATGATTCGGCTGAGACAGCTTTCGTCGAGCACGGCGTGCAGGAACGGCGGTGGTGTCCGGTCCAGGATCTGCTGTCGGGCGATCCGGAAATCGACGCGTTCGGCGGCCTGTTCCGGAGAGGTGCTGCCCTGTCGGACGTAGCCGGCCTCGATCGCCGCAGCGTAGGCCCGTGTCTGTAGGAGCCCGGGGATGACGTTGATCTCGAAGAGTTTGATCTGATCCGCTCGGGCCTCGTAGTTGGTGTACTCCGGGAAGCCCTCCAACAACGCGGTGTGCTTGAGCTGCCAGTACATCAGTACCAGCGTGCCGCCGGTCCTGAGCTCCTGGTCGGCGAGCTCCGCCAGCTGCAGGCTCGGCGGCCGGTGCGCAAGTTCGACGTAGGACAGGTGCGACGCGGTGCACCCGACCTTCTTCGCCAGTTGGACCTGGGTGAGCCCAACTGCTTCGCGTGACCTGCGGAGTTGAACTCCGAAGGCGGCCCACGGGGACGAGGTCGGGTCGATGGTCTTCTTGTTCATGGAGCTTCCCCAACTCACGGCTGGCCTGACTGCAAGTCGCACATCACTTCCGATGCTAGATGGCGCCAGGCCATCATGTGCACAGAACGTGAAACACTGATTGCGGAAGGTTATTCCCATGGCCGATGCCCAAGTTCCCCGCCTCCACGGCTACGGCGTGCGCTGGGACACCGGGGCCCGCCTCTACCGGGTCCGCAACGAGCTCACCGGGGAGTGGCTGCGCCAACCGGACGGTGAGCTCGGCGGGTTCAGCTCCTTCTCCGACGCCTGGAGCACCTGGCGCGTCTTCGAGGTCCACAAGCGGCCGGGGGAGTGAGCGCCTGACGCATGACGGCCGAACTCCTCGCCCGCCTCCTCTGGTTGGCGGGCTTCTCCCTCCTAATCCTCGCCGCCCTCAGAAGGTGAACCGCCCGATGCGCGACCCCCGCCTCCTCGCCAAGCCGCCCGTGTGCCGACTCGGCTGCCTCGTCCTCGTCCGCAACCCGCGCGGCGACGTCCTCCTCGTGGACCCGGACTACATGGACGGCCTGATCCTGCCCGGCGGCGCCGCCCAGCCCAACGAGCCCCCACACCTGGCCGCCGCCCGCAACCTGCACGCCGAGACCGGCCTCAACCTGCGCCTCGCCGACGTCCTGGCCGTCGACTTCACCCCCGCCGACCGCCACCTGGAACGCCTCAACCTCGTCTTCGACGGCGGCACCGTACGCGACGACACCCGCCTCACCGTCCCGCCCCGGCACCGCAGCGGCCTGTTCGGCGCCCGCTTCGTCCCCGTCCGCCGGCTCCCGGACGTCATGGCCCCCTCCCAAGCCGCCCGCGTCAGCGAGGCGTTGGCGGGCCGCGCGCTGCCCGTCCTCCTCCACGGACAGCGCGCGACCTGAGGACCGCGCCGCCCTGGTTCACCGCGCGCCGGCGGACTCCAGGATCGCGGACAGCCGCGCCAGGCATTCGTCGACGAAGCCGGGATAGGTGCCCCAGTAGTACGACAGCCCGCCGACCCCGACGCCGGCCGCCCACGCCCGGGCCCGCAGCCACGTCACGTCGTCGAGGCCGAGGGCGTCCCAGTACGCCTGGCGGGCCGGGGAGGGAAGGTCCCACACCGTGGCGTGTTCGGCGTCGGGAAAGCCGACCGACAGGCATCCGAAGTCGATGACCGCGTGCAGCCTGCCCTGCCGGACCAGCAGGTTGGAGGGTTTCAGGTCGCCGTGCAGCCACACCTGGCGCCCGGACGGCCCGGGCAGGTCGAGCGCGCTCTTCCACAGGTGCAGCAGGTGCTCGATGTCGAGGTCCAGGCCCGGGATCGTCCGGCACTTCTCGAAGCATGCGCTGATCGACTCGTCGCTGTCCCGCAGGTCGCCCCCGCGGTACCAGTCGAGCGCGCCGTGGCGGGCGGCCCCCATGAGCGGGGCGCCGTGCAGGCCCTGGACGACCGCCGCCAGGTCGGCCCCGAAGGCGGGCCAGTCGGTGACCGATCCGGGGCCGGGCTCCTCGCCGTCGATCCAGCGGTACACCGACCAGGCGAGCGGGAACACGGCACCGGGCGTCCCGGCGTGCACCGGCTCCGGGACGCGGCACGGCAGGTGCGGCGCCAGCCGCGGCAGCCAGGTCAACTCCTTCTGCACGGAGTGCGCGCTCTGCGCGGTGCGCGGCAGCCGCACGAGCAGGTCCTCGCCGAGCCGGTACATCGTGTTGTCCGTGCCCGAGCCGGCCGGCGAGACGGGCAGGTCGGCCCAGTGCGGCCGCTGCTCCCGGAGCAGTGAGCGGACGACGGCCTGGTCGGCGAGGACCTCGTTCTCGTGAAGCGTCACGGTGAGAGCCTTCACGCCGGGCCCCGCCGCCGCCAGTGGTTTTCCCGAGGGGGTGCGCGCGGAGCCGGGCGCCGACCCGGCTCCGCGCGCAGGGGGGCCGCGGCTCAGGCGGCGGTCAGGCGGGCGGTCCTGCGGTGTTCCGTCATACCGGAGACCAACTGGTCGCGGATGCGGGCGGGGACCTGCGGGGCGAAGCGGGCCAGGTAGTGGGCCAGGTGGGCCTCGTCGGCGACGAGGAAGGGCAGGTCGAAGACGAGGAGCTTGCGCACCGCCAGCAGCGGTACGGGCGCGCGCAGCGGCCTGAAGGAGTGGTTCCACAGGCCCCCCTCCTCGCAGACGGGGTGGAACTGGCCGATCATCAGGCCCTGTTCGACGAACTCGTCCTTGGCCTTGCGCTGCGCCTCGTCCAGCGCGGTGGAGTCGGCCCGGTCCAGGCCCGGCAGCACCAGCAGCACGGTCAGCAGCTCCCGGTCCGACTCCTGCGTCAGGTCGGCCAGCAGCCGGTCGTACCAGGCGCGCAGCTCGCCGACCAGCGCGGGCAGGTCGCCGTCCGCGCCGGTGTCGGCGACGGCGATGTGGAACAGGCCGCGGCGCAGCGAGGGCTGGGTGTAGGGGCAGACGGGGCCGCTGCGCCCGAGGTCGGGGTGGGCGGTGGTGAGGAAGCGCCGGCTCCAGGCGAGGATCTCGGCGGCCTCGGGGTGGTGGTCGGCGGCGCCGGCGTCGATCTGCTCGGCGGAGTAGACGCGTAGCGCGGTGTCGATGCGCAGTGCGGTGCCGCCGTGCAGTGCGGTGCCGCTGTGCAGTGCGGTGTCGATGTCGAGGGTGTGGGTGGTCATCGGGGGCCCCGCCACACGGGGGTCAGGCGGGGGCCGCCGGCGGGCAGGGCGATGGCCTCGCCGAAGCGGGTGAAGCCGCCGGCGCCGCAGACCCGGGCGCCGCCGGGGGAGCTGGTCTCGGCGTAGGCGGCCTGGCCGTCGTGGTCGACGCGGGCCAGGAAGGCGCGCAGGAGGGCGGTGCCGGTGCCGGTGTGGCGGGCGTCGGGGTGGGCGCCGACGAACGCCAGGTAGTGGTGGGGGCGGTGGCGCGGGTGGCGGCGGGCCTGGAGGCGGGTGATGGCGGCCAGGCGGCGGGCGGATTCGGGGTGGGCGTCGGCGTCGACGGCCGCGTCCAGGGCGCGGGCGGCCGCCTGGTCCTGGTGGCCGGGGTGCTCCCACACGCCGGGGGGCAGGAAGAGCAGCGCGCCGGCGGGGGCGTGGTCGTCGGGGTGCTGGGCGGTCAGGGCGCCCTGGTGGGCCAGGCACTGGTCGACGTGGACGCGGAAGAAGGCGGGCAGGACGCGGGCGCGGTGGGCGTCGTCGGGGAAGGCCCAGCGGGTGAGCGGGTCGTCGTGGAAGGCGGCGGCGAGCACCCGGGCGAGGGCGGGCGCCTCCTCGGGTCGGGCGGGGCGGACCGCGGGGGCCGCGAGGGCGGCGCCCGGCGGGACGGTGGCGGTGGTCAACGGACACTCCTCGGCAGACAGGCGACAGGCGACAGGCGACAGGCGGCGGGCGGCGGGCGGCGGGACAGCGGGACGGCAGGGCGGCGGGGCGGTCGTACGGGGGTTCTGTCGTACGGGGGCGTCAGGGCCTCAGGGCCGGGCGGTGGCGAGCGAGGTCAGGCGCGCGTGCAGATCGGGCAGGTGGTCCTCGGCCTCGGGCTTGATCAGGACGCTGCGCAGCACCGAGGCCCCGTCGGCGTCCGCCGCGGCCGCCGGGTGGCGGCGGGTGAAGTCGGCGGCGTCCACCCGCAGCAGGCTCAGGTAGAGCGGGTCGTGCTCGTCGGCCATGCCCTGGCGCAGCACGTGCCGGCTGGCGGCGTCGACGGCGGACATCGGCGTCCCGCCGGGGGTGGGGTGGTAGGTGACGATGTCCAGTTGCGGGCGCTGGTGGAGGGTCAGGTGCGGGCTGTCCTCGATCAGGTCCGCCCAGGCCAGGGCCGCGCGGCGCCCGCCGGCCAGGACGGCGCCCAGGCCCTGGGGGGTGAGCGGCAGCAGTTGCAGGGTCAGCCACAGGGCGGCGGCCGCGGCGCCGGCGCGCGAGCATTCCAGGCTGATCTCGCCCAGGTGCAGTTCGGCGTCGGTGAAGTAGGTGTAGGGGGAGTCGTGGGCGAAGTGGCGGCCGATGTCGGGGTCGGCGAACAGCACCGCGCCGCAGCCGTAGGGCTGGAGGCCGTGCTTGTGCGGGTCGACGGTGACGGAGTCGCAGCCGGCGATGGCCCGCCACGGCGCCGGGTCCAGTCGCAGGGCGGCGGCCTGGGCGTCGTCGGTGGCCAGCAGGGCGAAGAACCCGCCGTAGGCGGCGTCCACGTGCACCCGCACCCCGTGGCGGCGGGCCAGTGCCAGCACCTCGTGCACCGGGTCGACGGCGCCGAGCCCGGTGGTGCCGGCGGTGACGACCACCGTGCCGACCCGGCCGGTGGCGAGCAGGGCGGCCAGCGCGTCGACGTCCATGCGCCCGTCCGCGTCGCAGGCCACCGCGTGGCCCTCGACGCCCAGGACGTGGCACATGCGGCTGTGCGTGTAGTGGGACTGCGCGCTGTAGGCGACGCCGAGCCCGGGGTGGCTCTGGCGGGCCACGTACAGGGCTTCCAGGTTGGCGATGGTGCCGCTGCTGGTGAGGTGGCCGACGTGGCGGAGCAGGCCGAACATGGCGGCGAGCCGGGCGACGCACTCGCGTTCCATGTCGTTGGTGGCGGGCCCGCCCTCGTAGGCGTGGTTGTTGGGGTTGAAGCGCATCGCCGTCAGGTAGCCGACGACGGCGGCCGGGTGCGGCGGCTTGACCATCTGCCCGGCGTAACGGGGGTGGAAGAACGGGTAGTTGTGCTCCAGGCGCTTGGCGAAGCGCTCGAACGCGGCGGCGAAGTCCGCGTCGTCCACCTGGTGCGAGGGGTGCGGGCTGTACGGCCCGAACCGCTCTCCCCACTGCTCGGCGACCTCGGCCGCCCTCGGCAGCCAGTACCGCAGGTCCACGCTCCGGCCCTTCCCTTCGAGGGATCCTCCAGTGTTCTGCGAGCCACGGTGACCGCCCGCCGCAAGCGGCCCGCAACACCCGCAGCTCACCGCGCGCCCCGCCCGCAACCCGCCCCGCGCGGTCCACCGGGCCTCAGCCGGACCCCAACCGGGCGCAAGGATCCGCTGCTGCAATCACCCCCGGAACCCGCCCCGGCCCCACCCGCCGGGGCCGCACGGGCACACCGCCACACCGGGCCGGCAGCAGGAGGACGCGCGATGGTGACCAGACGCAGGATGATCGGCGCCGCCCTGGCGACCGGGGGAGGGGTCCTGCTCATGCGCACCACCCTGCGCCCGGCCGCCTCCGTCGAGACCGCCGCCGCCGCGGCCGCCCACACCCACCCGGGCACCGACGCCTCCGCCGCCGAGGCCGACCCGGGCCCCGACGCCGGCCCCACCCTGGCACCGAAGTTCACCGCCGCGATGCCCCTGCCCCCGGTGCTCGCCCCCGTCTCCACCGACGGCGGCACCGACACCTACGCCGTCACCATGCTCAAGGCCTACGCCCGCATCCTGCCCGGGCACCGCACCGACGTCCTCACCTACAACGGCGCCTTCCCCGGCCCCGTCATCCGCGCCCGCTCCGGACGCCCGGTCGTGGTGCGCCAGACCAACCTGCTGGACGACCCCGTCTCCGTCCACCTGCACGGCGCCCGCGTCCCCGTCGCCTCCGACGGCGGCCCCATGAACCTCCTGGACGCCGGCGCCACCCGCACCTACACCTACCCCAACGACCAGCCCCACGCGAGCCTGTGGTTCCACGACCACGCCCACCACCTGGAGTCCGAGCACGTCTACCGGGGCCTGGCCGGCACCTACCTGATCACCGACGCCACCGAAGCCGCCCTGCCGCTGCCCGCCGGCCGCTACGACCTGCCCATCGCCCTGCGCGACGCCCGCTTCGACCCCCAGGGCCGCCTCGTCTACCGCATGGACGACCCCCTCAACCGCACCACCATCCTCGCCAACGGCCGCCCCTGGCCCAAGGTCGAGGTCGCCGCCCGCAAGTACCGGCTGCGCCTGCTCAACTCCTCCAACCTGCGCTTCTTCTCCCTGCGCCTGGCCGACGGCGGCCCCCTCACCCAGATCGGCTCCGACGGCGGCCTGCTGGAACGCCCCCACGTCACCGACACCGTCGACCTCTCCCCCGGGGAGCGCGCCGACGTCGTCGTCGACTTCTCCCGCTACCCGGTCGGCTCCAGCATCGTCCTCACCAACTCCATGCCCCCCGGCCCCGCCGAACACGTCGGCCAGGTCCTGCGCTTCGACATCACCCGCGCCGCCGACGACCCCAGCCGCGTCCCCGACCGGCTGCGCACCCTGCCCGCCCTGGGCGCGGCCGCCCGCGAGCGCACCGCGGTCATGGAGTATCAGGAGAAGCCCGGCGCCGCCCCGCTGGGGCTGATCGACGGCAAGGTGTACGACCCGGCGCGGGTGGACGCCTCGGTGGCGTTCGGCACCTCGGAGATCTGGACGGTCGTCAACGCCAACAAGGACGTCCCGCACAACTTCCACCTGCACCTGGTGCAGTTCCGGGTGCTGGCGCGCAACGGCGCCGCGCCCGGCCCGGCGGAGTCCGGCCTGAAGGACACCGTGCGCCTGCTGCCGGGGGAGAGCGTGCGCCTCCAGGCCCTCTTCGACTCCTACCGCGGCCGCTACCCCTACCACTGCCACCTGCTGGACCACTCCGCGATGGGCATGATGGCGCAGCTGGAGATCACCTGACGGGGCCCCGGTCCGCCCCTCGCCTGCCCCCCGCCGGGC
>NZ_JBHVPH010000013.1:145809-157411 GCF_042887425.1 Kitasatospora sp. NPDC057940 | reverse complement strand
CCCCGCCGGGTCCCACCGCCGCTTGGCCCGCTCCACCCGCTCCCACAGGCCGCCGTAGTGGCGCCGCCAGTCCGCCCCCGTCATCCCCGGCACCGCCCCGATCAGGTACCGCTTGCCGCCCAGCTCCACCGCCCGGTCGTACAGCCGCCGGTTGCGCTCCAGCATCGCCGCCGTGTCCGCCCCCGGCGCCGGGAACGCCAGCAGGTCGAAGTGCCAGCCCACCGGCTCCTGCGGCAGCACCGCCAGCGGCGTCCCCACCCGCGCCCGCGCGTACGGGTAGAACAGCAGCAGCCCCGCCCCCAGGTCCGCCGCCGTCAGCAGCGCGGTCGCCTCCCGCATGAACACCCCCACCGTCGAGGCGGGCAGGAACAGGCTCAGCCACGGCTTCGGCAGCCCCCAGAACCCGGCCGCCCGCAGGTACCCCGCGAACGCGTCCACCCGGAACGCGTACTCGCGCCAGCTCTGCTCCACCACCGTCGTCTCGCCCGGCACCCCGTGCAGCCCCGCCAGCAGCGCCTCCCGGTCCACCGCCCGCCCGGCGTCCCCGTAGGCCACCAGCTCCGCCGTGTAGCGCCACCGCTGCCCGTCCGCGCTGCGCACCACGTTGCCGACCTGGAGGTCGAAGCGGCCCTGGGCCAGCACCTTCTCCTGGTCCGCGCGGTAGAGGTCCGCGTCGTCGTAGGCCAGGGTGAACACGGTGGCGCGCTCGCGCGCCGGCACCAGGGCGAGCGTGGCCCGCACGATGATGCCCACCTGCCCGCCGCCGGCCAGCACCGCCTCGAACAGCTCCCGGTTGTGCTCGCGCGAGGCCGTCACCAGCTCGCCGGTGCCGGTCACCACGTCCAGCGACCGCACGGTGTCCGCCTGCAGCCCGTGGCGCTGCACCGCCCCGCCGATGCCGCCCACGCTCAGCGTCCCGCCCACCGACAGGTGCAGGTAGTCCGTCAGGCACGGCGGCATCCAGCCCGCCGCCAGCGCCGCGTCCGTCAGCTGCGCCCAGGTGGCGCCCGCCTCCACCACGGCCCGCCCGGGCTCGACGGAGAGGATCCGCGACAGCCCGCGCGCGTCGATCGCGATGCCGCCGCGGGGGTTGGCCTGGCCGTAGCTGGAGTGCGACTCCAGCCCGTCGCTGCCGGCCGTCGCCTGGTCGCCGCTCTGCCCGTTGACCGCCACCGGGATGCGGTGGCGCCGGGCGAAGGCCACCACCTTCTGCACGTCGCGCACCGAGGCCGGGCGCAGCACCGCGCGGGGCGAGGCGGTGACCAGGTGCCCGAAGTCGGAGGAGAACCGTTCCACGTCGGCGCCCCGCAGGGCCACCGTGCCGTCCAGGGCGGGCAGTTGATCCACGTTCTCGCCCGGCTCGGCGGCCCAGGCGCGGGCGGCGGTGTTCCAGCCGACGACGGCGGCGCCGGCGCCGGCGATCAGTGCGCGGCGGGACAGACCTGAACTGCTCATATCAGCGTTTCTCCGATCAGTCGTCAAATAGGGATTGTTGTACCGCAACCACCCCGCGACCACCTACCTCCCCGCACGCCCCTCCTGCTGCTCCAGCCCCGCCAGCGCGGCCGCGACGTACTCCCGCATCCGCGCCTGGTGGGCCGGGGCGCCGTCGGGGATGTGCGCGCAGGCGTCCCGCGCCTCCTCCAGCAGCGCCCGCCGCGCCCCGGGCAGGTGCGCCACCCGCGGCGAGCCGGCCGCCGACCACAGCACGTAGGCGAGCTTGTAGGCGTACACGCGCGGGCCGGCCGGGAACAGCGCCCGGTACACCCACAGCCCCTCCGGGGCCTCCAGCACCCACTCGTTGTGGCTCAGCAGCCGCACCCGCGCCTTGAGCACCAGGTCCCTGTGCACCGCGTCCGTGCGCGCCACGTCCTCGTCCGCCACGTTCCCGTGTGCCACGTCCTTGTCCGCCACGTCCTTGTGCACCGTCATCCTCGCGTCCCCCTTCGTCCGTTCACCGTTCACCGCCCACCGCCCCCGGCGCGATGCGGCCCGTGCGCAGCACGGCGCGCGCCCCGGCCGCCCTGGGCAGGGGGCCGGCGCGTGGCCGAAGGAGTGGATGCGGACGAGTCTGCGGGCTGCGCCCGCCGCCCGGCAAGGTGTGATCCGGGTGCTCTGCGTCCTACCGGAACCCCCCGCTGAGCTGGCACAATGGGGTTCGGTACACGCCGCGCGCCCCGGCCGCGAGGCCCCTGTCGCGCGGGGCTAGCCTGGTCGCATGTTCGTACTTGAGCTGACGTACACCGCCCCGCTGGAGCGCATCGACGCCTTCCTGCCGCAGCACGTCGAGTGGCTGCGAGGGCACTACGAGGCCGGCACGTTCCTCGCCTCGGGCCGCAAGGTGCCGCGCGAGGGCGGGGTGATCATCGCGCTGGGCGAGGACCGCGCCGCGGTCGAGGAGTTGACCCGCACCGACCCCTTCGCCCGCGAGGGCCTGGTCGCCTACACGGTGACCGAGTTCCTCGCCACCACCACCGCCCCCGCCCTGGACGCCTACCGCCAGCAGCTGCCCGCCTGAACCCCGGCCCCCGGCCCCCGGCCCCCGGCCCCTGGACCCCGGCCCCCGAACCCCGGCCCCTGGACCCCGGCCCCGCCGTGCCCCGGCCCGCCTCGCGGTTCGGGGCACGGTCGCGTTCTGGCTACGATCGGTGGCACGGGGCAAGGACGCGTACGGGAAGTTGGCGGGAGAAGACGGATGGCACACGCACGGGCCGGGCAGCCGGCGCAGCCGGATGACCTGGTGGATGTGGCGCGGCTGGTGACGGCGTACTACGCCCTGAACCCGGACCCTCAGGAGGTCGGCCAGCGGGTGGCGTTCGGCACCTCGGGCCACCGCGGGTCCTCGCTGGACGCCGCGTTCAACGAGGACCACATCGCCGCGACCACGCAGGCGATCTGCGAGTACCGGGCCCAACAGGGCATCGCCGGACCGCTGTTCCTGGGCGCCGACACGCACGCGCTCTCGGAGCCGGCGAAGGTGACGGCGGTGGAGGTGCTGGCCGCCAACGGCGTGCAGGTGCTGCTGGACGCGGCCGACGGCTACACCCCCACGCCCGCGGTCTCGCACGCGATCCTGGCCCACAACCGGCGCAGCCCCCGGGCGCTGGCGGACGGCATCGTCGTCACCCCCTCGCACAACCCGCCGCGCGACGGCGGCTTCAAGTACAACCCGCCCAGCGGCGGCCCGGCCGGCTCGCAGGCCACCGGCTGGATCCAGGACCGCGCCAACGAGCTGATCCGCGAGGGCCTGCGCGGCGTCAAGCGCGTCCCGTACGCGCGGGCGCTGGCGGCGGCGACCACCGGGCGCCACGACTTCCTGGGCACCTACGTCGAGGACCTGCCCGCCGTGCTCGACCTGGACGCGGTGCGCGCGGCCGGGCTGCGCATCGGCGCGGACCCGCTGGGCGGGGCGTCGGTGGCGTACTGGGCGCGCATCGCCGAGACGCACCGCCTGGACCTGACGGTGGTCAACCCGGTCACCGACCCGACCTGGCGGTTCATGACGCTGGATTGGGACGGCAGGATCCGCATGGACTGCTCCTCGCCGTCCGCGATGGCCTCCCTGATCGGCCGCAAGGACGAGTACGCCATCGCCACCGGCAACGACGCGGACGCCGACCGGCACGGCATCGTCACCCCCGACGGCGGCCTGATGAACCCCAACCACTACCTGGCGGTGGCCGTCGACTACCTGTACCGCCACCGCGCGGACTGGCCCGCCGACGCCGCGGTCGGCAAGACGCTGGTGTCCTCCTCGATGCTGGACCGGGTCGCCGCCGACCTCAAGCGCGAACTGGTCGAGGTGCCGGTGGGCTTCAAGTGGTTCGTCGACGGGCTCGCGGAGGGCTCGATCGCCTTCGGCGGCGAGGAGTCGGCCGGCGCCTCGTTCCTGCGCCGCGACGGCGGGGTGTGGACCACCGACAAGGACGGCATCCTGCTGGCCCTGCTGGCCTCCGAGATCACCGCCGTCACCGGCGCCAGCCCCAGCGCCTACTACCGCGAGCTGACCGAGCGTCACGGCGCCCCCGCCTACGCCCGGGTGGACGCCCCGGCCGACCGTGAGCAGAAGACGCGCCTGGCCCGGCTCTCCCCGCAGCAGGTCACCGCGGGCGAGCTGGCCGGCGAGGCGGTGACCGCGGTGCTGGCCGAGGCGCCCGGCAACGGCGCGCCGATCGGCGGCATCAAGGTGTGCACCGACAACGCCTGGTTCGCGGCCCGCCCCTCGGGCACCGAGGACGTCTACAAGATCTACGCCGAGTCCTTCCTCGGCACCGGCCACCTGGCCCGGGTGCAGGAGGAGGCCCGCGCCCTGGTCGGCGAGGTCCTCGGCGCCTGATCCCCGCGCCCGCGGGTGCCCCGGACCGGTTCACCGGCCCGGGGCACCCGCGTTTTCCGGGCCCCTCGCCCTCACGGCGCCGTCCCGCGCGCCCCGCTGCCCCTTGACCCCGCTGCTCCTTGACCTCGCCGCCCCGCGCGCCCGCGCGCCCGCGCGTCCCGTGCTCAGCCGAACGGGCCCTGCTCGGTGAAGCGCCGCAGCGACCGGGCGAACGCCTCGGCCTCCCCGGGCGGCCAGGAGGCGAGCGCCTCCTCGATGCCGCCGGCCAGGCGCCCGCGCATCACCGCCACGGTGCGCTCGCCCGCGCCGGTCAGGGTCAGCAGGGTGGCGCGCTGGTCGCGCGGGTCGGCCTCGCGGCGCAGCAGCCCGGCCTCCTCCAGACGGGTGGCCCGGCGGCTGACCCCGGAGCGGTCCAGGCCGATCTCGGCGGCCAGATCGGCGGCGCTGCGCGCCCCGGTGCGGGCCAGGCCGGAGAGCACGGGGTAGGTGACCTCGTCCACCGCCTCGCCCAGGCCCTCGGTCAGGCGCCGGTAGAGCGCGGCGCGGGCGGGGCGGCGCAGCAGGACGGCCAGGGCCTGGGCGACGGCGTCCCCGAGGCCGGAGGCAGTTCCAGGGACGGGGGCGGGGTCGGGGATTTCGGGGAAGTGGTCCACCCCCCGATCATAGCGTGCGCGACGCACGCGTTCCTGGGGTACGCTCATCCCATGAAGCGTGCGCCACGCACGCATTGTCGGATTCCGAGAAGGGAACCCCCATGCCCGCCACCGCCCCCCGCACCACCATCGCCGCCGCCCTCGACGACCTGCTCTTCACCCCCGGCCTCGACCTGGAGACCGCCGTCGAGCGCCACTTCACCCCCGACTACCGCCAGCGCACCGACGGCCGCTGGGACGACCGCGCCGCCTTCACCGACCACATCCGCCACCTGCGCGCCGTGGTCGCCTCCGGCCGCGTCCAGGTCCACGAGGAACTCCACGACGGCGACCGCACCGCCACCCGGCACACCGTCGACGTCCTCAAGACCGACGGCACCCGCGTCTCCATGGAGGTCTACCTCTTCGGCCGGTACGCCCCCTGCGGACGCCTGCGCCGCATCGAGGAGACCACCCTGCTGCTCGCCGGAGCCGAGGCCGACCGCAACCTCGGCTCCGCCCGCTGAGGGCCCCCGCCCGCTGAGACCCCGCCCGTCGGGACCCCGCCCGCCCGGGGATCAGGACCGCGACGGTGCCGGCGCCGGCACCGTCGCCTCCCCCTCCGCCCGCGCACCCGCCCGCGCGTCCCGCGTGGTCGCCGCCGCCGTCACCGCCGCCACCAGCGCCAGCCCCGCCGCCGCGAACGGGAACCACCGCCCGCCCAGCGCCGCGATCGCCGCACTGCCCGCCACACCCCCGGCCGCCGTCCCCAGGTACAGCGCACTGCTGTTCAGCGAGATCAGCAGCGGCGCGTTCCCCGGATCGATCGACGCCAGCCGGTGCGGCAGCGCCACCGACACCGCCCACCCCGCCAGCGGCACCACCGCCGCGTACACCAGCGCCCCCGGCATGCTGCGCCCCAGCCAGGGCAGCGCGGCGAACGCGCCCGCCGCCACCGTCGAGCCGGTCAGCAGCACCCGCCGCACCCCGACCCGGTCCACCAGGCGCCCGCCCAGCCAGCTGCCCGCCACCGACATCACGCCCGCCGTCAGCAGCACCAGGCTCAGCCGGTCCGCGTCGCCCCCGGTCGCCCCCGAGACGGCGGTGGCCAGGTAGATGTAGACGCACTGGAAGGCCAGGAAGAACGCCAGCGTGGTGGCCGCCGCCCCCAGCACCCGCCGCTGCCCCAGCGGGGCCAGGCGCGCCCGCAGCCCCGGCGCCGCCACCGGTGCCGGCAGGTCGCGCAGCAGCAGTGCCAGTCCCGCCAGCGCCGCCACGCCCAGCGCGGTGACCAGCCACATCGTCATCCGCCAGTCGGCGCGCCCCACCCAGGTGCCCAGCGGCACGCCCAGCGCGGTGGCCACCGTCATCCCGCCCAGCACGGTGGCCAGCGCCCGTCCGCGCCGCTCGGGGGCGACCAGGGTGGTGGCCACCGCGTTGGCGGTCGGCGTGTACAGCGCGGCCCCGGCGGCCGCCAGGACCCGGGTGGCCAGCAGCAGGCCGTAGCTGGGGGCGAGCGCGCTGAGCGCGTTGGCCGCGCTGAACACCGCGAGCGCGGTCAGCAGCAGCCGCCGGCGCGGCCAGCGGGCGGTGAGCGCGGCCAGCGCCGGGGCCAGCAGCGCGTAGCCGAGCGCGAAGACGGTGACCAGCTGGCCCGCGGCCGGCACGGACACCCCCAGGTCGGCGGCGATCGGGCCGAGGATGCCGGCGACGACCATCGAGTCGGTGCCCATGGCGAAGGTGCCGAGGGCGAGCAGGAGCAGGCGTACGGGCATGGAAAAGCCCCCCGATTGTTTGACGATAGGGCAACAGTTTGACGCTCGTCAAACACTAAGGATGGGTGGATGATTGTCAAACCATCGACGACCCGACGAGGACCACGCGCCATGACCGAAGACGATCGGCTTCCCCAGCCCACCACCGCCGACATCGACCTCGTCACGGTCCTGCACGCCCTCGGCGACCCCGTCCGGATGACCCTGCTGCTCAGCTACGCCGACGGCGCCGAACACTCCTGCGCCCCCCGCGACCTGGGCCTGGACCACCTCCACAAGTCGACCGTCTCCCACCACATGCGCGTCCTGCGCGAGGCCGGCGTCACCACCACCCGCGTCGCCGGGCGCAACCGCTTCGTCAGCCTGCGCCGCACCGACCTCGACGCCCGCTTCCCCGGCCTCCTCGACGCCCTCCTCGCCGCCGCCCCCGCCACCCCCGCCACCCCCGCCACCCCCGCGGCCCCCGCCGCCCTCGACGCCTGAATCCGCCTGGGCCTGCCTGAATCCGCCAGGACCCACCGCCCGCGGGGTGCCGGGTCGGTGGGTCCTGGAGTGGGAAGTCGGCCTGTCCGACTTCCTGCGGAGGCGCCGTGCCGGGGCGCCCGTCGGCAGGAGATCAGCAGGAGGCCGGCAGGGAATCAGTAGGGGATCGGGCGGTTCTCGCGGGCCCACAGCTTCTCGGTCTCGCTCTGGGACGGGGGCGGGGCGATCCCGTTGATCATCCACAGGTCCCGGGGCGTCTCGTCGATGTGGAACTCGCAGTGCAGGCCGCGCCCGGTGGTGTGGGGCGCGAGGAGGGCGGCGAGGGCCTCCCGGGTGCGCTTGCGCAGGTCGGGGTCCTCGGTGTGCCGGGCGATGTGCTCGACCACGATCCGCACGGCGGCGTGCGCGGGCTGGTCGCCCACGTGGAAGGAGTCGGCGCCGATCTCGTGGAAGAGCGTCATCACGTAGAACTTCGGCAGCCCGAAGCGGGTGTAGAACCCGGTGATGTCGGCGGCGAGCTGCTGCTTCTGCCCGGGGGTGTAGGTGCCGGGAGGGTGGTAGACGTGCCACAGCGGCATGGGTGTTCTCCTCGCTGGTTTTCGACGGGTTTCGACGGGTCTCGGCAGGGTGCGGTTCAGCGGCGGATGGGGATGGTGAGGCCCTCCACCGGGCCGGGGAGCGCGGCCTTGAGCGCCCGGGTGAGGTCGTCGACGAGGACCTCGCGGTCGCCGCGCTCGACGCCGTCCAGGACGATGCGGGCCACCTCGGCGGCCGGGATCTTGTCGACGGGCAGGGCCGCCACCATCTCGGTGTCCGCGAAGCCCAGGTGCACGCCGACGACCTGGGTGTGCTGGGCGGCGAGCTCCAGGCGCAGGGAGTTGGTCAGGGACCACAGGGCGGCCTTGGAGGCGCCGTAGGCGCCGGCGCCCGCGCCCCAGGACAGCGCGGAGTGGATGTCGACCAGCGCGCCGCCGCCACGGGCCGCCAGCACCGGCGCGAAGGCCCGGGCGATGCGCAGCGGGCCCAGCACGTTGGTGTCGAAGGTCTCCTGGACCTGCCGCAGGTCGCCGGTGAGCAGCGCCCCCGGGTGCAGGACGCCGGCGTTGTTGAAGACGAGGTCGACGTCCTGGACGCGCTCGGCCAGGGCGGCCACCGAGGCGTCGTCGGTGACGTCCAGGGCGAGGACCTCCACCCGTGCGTCCTCGCTGGGCACGGGGGTGCGGGCGGTGGCGTAGACCTTCTTCGCGCCGCGCGCCAGCAGTTCCCCGACGAACGCCCGGCCGAGGCCGCGCAGGCCTCCGGTGACCAGGGCGGTGGAGCCGTCGATCACGGTCATGTGCGTGTTCCTCGCTCTCGGGAAGGCGGTGCCCGCAGCCGGGGCACCGCAACGTTTAGATTATTACCATCATCTAAACTGGATGGGGAAGCCCGGATGGGAAAGTAGGACCACCACCACCGCAGGACGAGGAAAGGAACGCAGGCATGCCCCGCGTGTCACGGGCCGAGGCCGAACGCCACCGCCAGGAGGTGATCGACCACACCGCCAGACTGATCCGGGAGCAGGGCTCCGACCAGGTCAGCGTCCCCCGGGCGATGGCCGCCGCAGGCCTGACGCACGGCGGCTTCTACCGGCACTTCGCCTCCAAGGACGACCTCGTCGCCCAAGCCCTCACAGCCGCCTTCACCGAACGCCGCGAAGCCATGGACCGCCTCGCCGACGACCCCGCACCCGGCACGCCCACCCCCGACCCGGCCGCGCCCCAACACCCCACCCCCCGCGACGAGTTCCTCGCCCGCTACCTCTCCACCCCCCACCGCGACAACCCCGGCCAGGGCTGCGCCGCCGCAGCCCTGGCCGCCGACGCGGCCCGCGCCGAACCCGGCTCCCCGCTGCGCACCGCCTTCACCGCCGGACTGCGCGACCTGGTCGACGGCTTCCAGCACCTGCCCGAGGCCGCCGACCGCGACAGCGCCCTCGCCGACCTGTCCACCATGGTCGGAGCCCTCCTCCTGGCCCGCGCCAGCGAGGACCCCGCCCTGTCCGACGAACTCCTCACCGCCGCCCGCCACCGCCTGACCACCCCCACCGCCCCCGCGTAGGGCCGGGGCCCCCACCCCGGCCCCGGCCCGCCCGGGCCCGGGGCCACCGGCCCCTGCCCCGGCGGCGCTTGCCCCGGCGCCGGGGCCCGTGATCGGATGGCGCCAGCATCGCGTGCCGGTGGCGGACAGCGTCAGGCATGGAGGTGCGGAACCGAAGGGGCCGCCTCCCGTGGCTTCCCATGACGGCGACCGCCTGGTCGCCCTGAGTCTTCAACTCTCCCGAGCACACCAGGAACTGCGCCGCCAGATCGGCCGCATCAGGGACGGGATCGGACAGCGCCGCCCGGACGGCGACACACTGCGCACCCACTGCCTGGCCTTCTGCGCCGCACTGACGGCACACCACCAGGGCGAGGACGAGGGCATGTTCGCCCAACTGGTGCGCGAACACCCACAGCTCGCCGGGACGGTCGCCAAACTCGTCGAGGACCACGAGATGATCGCCGCCATCCTCACCCGGGTGCGCGAACTCGCCGACCACGCCGCCGAATCGGCCGGACCACCCGGCGAAGGGCTGGAAGCGGTCGGCCGCGAACTCGACGGCCTCACGGCGATCATGGAATCCCACTTCGCCTACGAGGAACGGACGATCAGCAAGGCCCTCGACGGCGAGACCCCCGAGGGCAGTTGGCCCGACCAGGTGTTCCGCTTCGCCTGACGGGCGAGCCCCGCCGGCGGGGCAGCGGAATCCCGTTGCGAGGTGAGGGCCTGCGCTGTAGACATGCCGCGATGACGATTTTTCATTGCGCCGCCTGCGGCGAGGCCCTCACCGCCGACCTCGACCCCCTCCCGGCGGTTCCGGCCCGGCACCTGTTCGAGGGCGAGCTCGTCAACGGCCGGCGACAGGCCCCGCCCACCGTGCCCCGCGGCCACTACGCCGTCGATCCGCAGCCGCACGGCCCGCCGTTCGTCCCGGCCGAGGACCAGGCCGGCTGCCCCGCCGCCTACCCCGGCGGCCCGTGCATCAGCGACTTCGACGCAATGGTCGTCGTCTCCGCCGGGCCCCGGAACACCTTCGTCCTGCACCCCGACGACGGGACCGGCCTCACCTGGCACGCGACAACAACCGGGCCACCCGGCTGCTGCGGAGCCCCCGGCGACGGCCCGCCCAACCGCGCCTGCCGCTGCGGCGCCGTGGTCGGAGGCGAGATGTCGGACTGCTACACCCCCTACGAACTCCACCTGCTGCCCGACGCCGTCCGCCCGGCCGCCCACACCCCCGACCGCTGACGAACGCGGTCACCCGGACCCGACAGCTCCTCCATCCCACCCAGGAGATGCCACTAGCGGTCGTCGAACTCGCCCGCACTGACGGCGGCGACGAAGGCCCGCCAAGCGGGGGAGCGGAAGCGGAGGACGGGCCCGTCGGGGTCCTTGGAGTCCCGGACGGGCTGCACGCCGGTGAAGCCGTCGGCGACCTCGACGCACTGACCGCCCTGTCCGCTGTAGCTGCTCTTGCGCCAGGTGGTTGCCATCGTGGGTGCCTCCTGCGGGTGGAGTGGAAAGTCGATGGGGATGACTTCCCACTCTGGCGCCGGGTTAGGCGCAGGTGTCAGTGCGGGCCGGAGCGGATGCCGTTGCCCCGGGACCAGAGTTCTTCGACGTGTTCGGCGAAGCGGTCGAACATGCCATCCTCCCCGCTGCGCCGCAGGTGCATCAGCGGCGAGTCGTGGCCGACGGCGCGGGCGAGGTGAGGTGTGACGAGGGCGTGCTCGTCGAAGCGGAAGACGGAGAGGCCGACGTGGTTCGGACCGTCGTCCGGAGCACTGAACCGGGCCTCGAAGCCCTCGGTGCCGGAGAGCTTGGCCAGGTTCTCCAGCGTGACCCTGATCCTGGTGGACACCGTGAGCGCCACGTCCTCGATCTGCTCACGCTGACGCGTCGTCTCGGAGTCCGGATCCCCGAGGAGAAACCGGACCCGGCAGCCGCTCTCGGCCTTGCGCCGCAGAGTCCGAAGCAGGGCGGGCTGCTCCAGCCACACGAAGTAGCTGGTGTAGCCGGCGAGGAAGACATCCGACCGGGCCTCGGCGATCAGCTGCGCCCAGACCGCCTGCGGGCAGGCCGAGCGGTACGGGTAGACGGCGAACACCTCCCGGTCGTGCCCGGTCTTGACGTTCGCCCGCACGGTGTTGGGCCGCGGCGGCGGATTGAACCGGGCGGAGGGGTTGAGAAGGCCCCTAGAAACCGCCGGATCGGGGCGGCGGGGCCGGGAGTTGCTGCTACCGGGCGTCGAACTCGCCGGCGTGGACGGCGGTGACGAAGGCCTGCCAGGCGGG
>NZ_JBHVPH010000013.1:139906-145712 GCF_042887425.1 Kitasatospora sp. NPDC057940 | reverse complement strand
ACGGCGGTGACGAAGGCCTGCCAGGCGGAGGAGGAGAAGAGGAGAGACGGGCCCTCGGGGTCCTTGGAGTCGCGGACGGGCATGAGGCCGGTGAAGCCGTCGGCGACCTCGACGCAGCCGTTCTGCCCGCCGCTGTATGTGCTCTTTCGCCAGCTGGCGTTAGTCAGGTCAGCGTCCATCCTCATAGTCCTTCCGTACTGCGCGGATCAGCTCAAGCGACGGGGCCAGAGGTAGTGCCTCGGCTTGCAGTCGATCGTAGTCCCTGGCTAGCGGAAGGACAGCGTTGATATCACGGTCGAGGTACCCGCGCAGCTCGGTTTCTGTGTATCCGAGCAGTTTGCGATCCGGCATGGTCAGCAACGTCACGTGTGAGCTGAAAGGCCGGTCCTCGCCCAAAGAATACGGGGCTACCTGGAGAAGGATGTTCGGGTTTGCGACCAACTCCTCGAGATACCGAAGTTGTTCGATCATCACGTCCGATCCTCCGACGGGCCGACGCAGGCAACTCTCGTCGAGAACCGCATGAAGGAGAGGCGGAGGGGTGCGGTTCAGGAATTGCTGGCGCGTCATGAGGAAGTTCACTCGTTCCTCGGCCTGCTCGGGGGTGGCGTTGCCGCGCCGGACGTTGCCCGCTTCCCAAGCGCTGGCGTAGGCCGGGGTTTGTAGCAGGCCAGACACGATGTCGATCGAGAACAGCCTGACCTCGGCGGCACGGTTCTCGTAGTTGGCGTACTCGGGGAAGCCCGGTACCAGGGCAGTGTGCTTGAGCTGCCAGTACATCAGCAGCAGGGTCCCGCCGGTCTGCAGGACCTCGTCGGCTTTGGTAGCAAACTTCTCACTCGGCGGTCGCTGCGCAAGTTCGACGAACGAGACGTAGGACGGGTGGACTCCGATCTTGCGCGCGAGCTGTTCCTGCTTGAGTCCCATCGCCCTGCGTGACCTGCGGAGTTGGACCCCGAACGGGGCCCAGGGGGATGACTGCGGGTCAATTTCCTTGATGTTCACCATGGCTGCTCCAACTCTCCAGGCCACCAGGGTCAAGTCGTCTGCCACTTCCGATGCTAGGCGACACAGAGCCATCATGTGCACAGAACGTGAAACTCTGATCGCGGAAGGTTACTCCCATGGGTGATGTCCAAGTGCCCCGGTTGCACGGCTACGGGGTGCGGTGGGACCCGGAGGGCCGGTGTTACCGGGTGCGGAACGAGACGACGGGGGAGTGGCTGCGCAGCGGCACCTCGGGTGGGCTGGCCTCCTTCTCCTCGTTCTCCGCCGCCTTCAGCGCCTGGCGGGGGTTCGAGGTTCGACGGCAGGTGGGGGCGTGATGGGATCCGCCCTCAACCGCGCCACCGCCGATCAGCGACGCCAGGCGGCCGACGTCCTCGACGACCTGACCGCCGTCCTCGCCCTGGCCGAGGTGAAGTTGCCGTCCGTCGAAGTCGACTGGGAGCACGGCCGCAGGACCGGCTGCTACCTCATCGGCCTCGGCTGCGCCCGCCCGTCCGCGCTCCTGCGGGTCGTCGACCTGCTCCGCAAGGGGCTGCGCTACGAGCGCCTGACGCATGACGGCTGAACTCCTCGTCCGCCTCCTGTGGTTGGCGGGCTTCTCCCTCGTACTCCTCGCCGCCCTCAGAAGGTGAACCACCCGATGCGTGACCCCCGTCTCCTCGCCAAGCCGCCGGTGTGCCGGCTCGGCTGCCTCGTCCTCGTCCGCAACCCGCGCGGCGACGTCCTCCTCGTCGACCCCGACTACATGGACGGCCTCCTCCTCCCCGGCGGCGCCGCCCAACCCAACGAGCCCCCCAACCTCGCCGCCGCCCGCCACCTGCACGCGGAGACCGGGCTCAACCTGCGCCTCACGGACGTCCTGGCCGTCGACTTCACCCCCGCCGACCGCTACCTGGAGCGCCTCAACCTGGTCTTCGACGGCGGCACCGTGCGAGAGGACACCCACCTCACCGTCCCGCCCCGGCACCGCAGCGGCCTGTTCGGCGCCCGCTTCGTCCCCGCCCACGAACTCCCGGACGTCATGGCCCCCGCCCAGGCCGCCCGCGCCGCCGAAGCCCTCGCCAACCGCGCCGTCCCCCTCCTCCTCCACGGCCAGCGCGCCACCTGTGACGAGAACCGGCCCCCACCGCGCTAGGCGGCCTGGGAGTTCGGCGCCGACGCCCTGTCCATCGTTTGTCTACTTCCGGCTGTTGAGCTGAGGGCACTGGTTCGTCGACGTACGTCCGCCGGGTGGGCGGCGGTCGGCAACTGGTGGCCATCGCCCGTTCCGGAAGCACGGAGGACCCCGATCATGACGAACCCGAACCTGTCGGCACAACGCGGACGGCTGGGCAGGACCGCACGCTGGACCGTCCCGTTGGCCGTGGCCGGTGTCCTGGCGGCGCAGGCGCTGCCGGCCTCGGCAACGGAGGCGTCCGCCGGCCGGTCCGCCCAGCAGGTGGATCAGTCGGTGCCGGGGGGATTCGCCTCCTGGGAGGAGTTGTTCGCCTTCCAGCGCAGCATGAACGCCACCGTGCGCCACATCGAGCGACTGGCGGGCCTGGAGAAGACGAGCGGATACGCGGGAGCGGTGGCGGCGCCGGAGAAGCGCCGGGTGGAGATCTTCTGGAAGGGGCAAGTTCCTTCCCCGGTAAGCGAGTTCATCGCCAGTAGCCGGATTCCGGTTGACCTCGGTCCGGCGCCCTACAGCCGGACCGAGCTGGAGGAGGCCGCGAAGCCCGTCATGGAGCAGATGGGCCGCTCGGCCGCCGCAGGCCGGGTCACCGAGGTCGCGATCCCCGCGAACGGCACCGGTCTGCAGGTGCAGGTGGCCGGGTCCCTCGCCGGCGGAAAGGGCGTCCGGGCCGCGACCGCTGCCGCGTCGTCGGATCGGCCGCAGGCGCTCGCCGAGGTGAAGGTCCCGGTCGAGGTGGAGGTGGTCCCCGATCCCGCCCAGACGCTGAGCCGCTCCGACGAGCAGGCGTTCGCGGGCGCGTACATGCGCAACTCGCCCGGTTCGTTCGGTGCCGGGACCTGTTCGACCGCATTCACGACCGGCAACGGCAATGCGCTCACTGCGCGCCACTGCTTCCCCGACCCGAACCGGACGACCGTCTACAACAGCGCCGGAGGGGCCTTCGCGGACCTCGCCTCGGGCCCCGTCACCCACCGGAGCACCACGGTGGACGTGGCGACGGTCAAGTCCTCCGACGGCAGCTTCTTCAAGCCGGCGATGTGGCGCGGCGCGACATCGCTGATCGGTGACGGGCGCGGACAGTGGACCACCCCGGTGACCCACGCCGAAAGCCCGGTGCAGGGCAACATCGTCTCCACCTCCGGGGCCATGTCGGGCGAACGGGGGAGCATCCAGGTCAAGAGCAAGGTGCAGCAGTACGAGGCGAAGGACAGTTACGGCAACAGTCGGCAGTACGGGCCCGCGTGGAACGCCAAGCAGTTGAACGGCGGGGTGGCCGCCGGCTCGGGGGACAGCGGCGGGCCGGTGTTCAGCTTCAACAGCGAGGGCGTCACGGCCGTCGGGATCATCTCGGCCGGCGATCAGAAGGTCACCTGTCCCGAGGGCGGCGGCCGCTTCTGCGGCAGCGTCGTGAAGTTCGTCGACATCGGGGACGCCTCCGCCCTGCTTGAGGAAGGCATCCTGATCCAGAAGCCCAACGGGCTGGCCGCGTTGGTCTGGCCGGCGGTCGCCCTCTCCGGCGAGGTGCTGCCGTACAACGGCGGCCACGAGGAGCTCATGGCGATGAACGGCGGCTTCGAAGCCGACCTCGACGGCGGACGCACCGAGCCGGGCACCAAGGTCCAGGCCGCCCGCGGGGAGGCGGAGAACCCCAACAACGAATGGGTCTTCTGGGACAAGGGCAACGGGTGGTGGCAGATCGAGACCGCCCTGGGCGGGGGCATGGTCATCGACCACAACCCGAACACCAACCGAACCCACCTCATCCACGCCCAGGAGGGCAACCCCAACCAGCTGTGGGCGTTCCAGGATGCGGGCGACGGATGGAGCCTGCTGGTGAACGCGGCCGGCGGCTGCCTCACCGCCGACCGTGAGGGCGAAGGCCTCGGCGTCTGGGCCTGTGACCGCAACAACAGCGGCCAGAAGTGGCGGGTCGGCTAGACCGCCGGGCGGCAGCTACCGCGCCGGGGTCCGGACCCGCACCGGGCCCCGGCGGCGGGCGCTCAGCTGACGCCCCGCAGGACACACAGGGTCCCCTGCGGTGCGTGGAACGCCTGCCGCACCTCCCACGCCCCGCTCTGCCCCGCCTTGACGCTCACCGCCGTGTCGCCGAGGGCGAGCACCGTGGCCTTGGACGAGGTGAAGTAGACGACGATCCGGTAGTCCGCGTCCCGGCCGCCGGGGTTCACCGCGGTGCCGGCCGCGCGCCAGCCGTCCTTGGTCGCCTCGCAGGTGCCGATGGCGACCTGCTTGCGCTTCTCCTGGTCGTTGGCGACGGACGACGGCGGCGGCAGCGTCGGCTGCTCCAGCACGGCGATCTCACCGCTGCTCGCAGCGTCCCCGGAGGGCGCAGCCGTGGCGGCCTGCACGTCCTGGCTGCCGCCGTTGTGGGGCTGGCGGCAGCCGGACAGGGCGGCGAGGGCGAGCAGGGCGATGCCGACGGCGGCACCCGCTCGGGCCTTGTGCTTCGTTTCGCGCATCTCTTGACTTCCTTCGGCTGTGGGCGGCGCCAGGAACGATCACACCGGTGTCACCGCGGAGGGGCCCGGCCCGTCTTACCGTGCCGACGCGGGCGGCGCGGGCTCGGCGGGCCTGGCGGTGGCGGAGGTTCATCCGTTCGGCTGAGGACCGTCCCGTCGTCCGCCCCTCACCCACGAGCCGGACGGACGACGGACGGACGACAGGCGGACGACGGACGGGCACAGAACGGCGGCGGTCCCCGGAGCCCACGCCCCGGGGACCGCCGCCGTCAGCCGTCGTTGCTAGCAGCGACGACGGTTGCGGCGCGTCACCAACGCCAGCCCACCGCCGAGGAGCAGGAGGCTCCCCGCCAGCCCGGCCAGGTGGGTGCTCGCGCCGGTGCTCGGCAGGTGGCCGTGCGGCGGGTTCGCGGTCACCGTCGCGCTGGACGGCGGTGAGGTGACGGGCGGACCGGTGGGCGGGGTGCCCGTCGCCGTCGCCGTGTTGGTGATCTTCCCGCTGTTCAGGTCGGCCTGCGTCACGGTGTAGGTGGCGGTGCAGGTCACCGACGCGCCGGGCGCGAGCGAGGCCGCGCCGGCCGGGCAGGTCACCACGGGTGCCGTGCCGCTACCGGAGAACGCCGTCTCGTTCACCGCCACATCGGTCAGCGTGACGCTCCCGGTGTTGGTCACCAGGAAGGAGTAGTCGACGGTCTGGCCTGCGGCCGTGACCGTGCTCGGCGAGGCCGACTTCACCACGGTGAGCGCGGGGGCCGGGGCGTTCGGGACGCTGGTCGAGGACGGCGGGGACATCGCGGGCGGGCCGGTGGGCGGGGTGCCCGTGGCCGTCGCGGTGTTGGCGACCTTGCCACCGTCCAGGTCGGCCTGCGTGACGGTGTAGGTGGCGGTGCAGGTCACGGACACACCCGGTGCGAGCGAGGCCGCGCCGGCCGGACACGCCACCACGGGCGCCGTCCCGCTACCGGAGAACGCCGTCTCGTTCACCGTCACGTTCGTGAGGGTGACGTTGCCGGTGTTCGTCACCAGGAAGGAGTAGTGCAACACCTGGCCGACTGCGGTCAGTTCCGTCGCATCCACCGACTTCACGATGGTGAGCGCGGGGTTGGAGGTCGCGGTGACGGTCGCGTTGGACGGCGGTGAGGTC
>NZ_JBHVPH010000013.1:117142-139807 GCF_042887425.1 Kitasatospora sp. NPDC057940 | reverse complement strand
ACCGTCACGTCGGTCAGCGTCACGTTCCCGCTGTTCGTCACCAGGAAGCTGTAGTCGACGACCTGCCCGACGGCCGTGACCGTGGTGGGGGAGGCGGTCTTCATGATCGTGAGCGAGGGCGTCGCGGGGACCGGGGTGTTGGTGAAGGTGCAGAGCACCATCGGGCTGTTCTTGTCCTCCACCGTGGGCGGGAACGGCAGGTTGAAGGTGGTCGCGCCGGTGCCCGAGGCGACGGGGGCGTTGCCGTTGGCCGTGTCGACGCAGTCGTAGGCGGTGGTGTAGTTGGCGAGGCTGCCGGAGGCGGCGGTCTCGGTCAGCGTGTAGGTGGTTCCCGACACGGCGATGACCGGGCCGGCGGGGGGCGTCTGGATGCCGGTGCTGGTGCCGGTCGTGGTGGCGGTGTTGCCCTGGGTGATGCCGCCGCCGGTGATCGCCAGGTTGAACTGGTCGTTCGACGTGGTCGACGAGGCGAACCGGCCGACGATGTTCTTCTGCAGGGCCAGGGTCGGGTTGGTGGAGCAGGCGCCGAGGTCCACGGACAGGAACGCGTTGTTGGAGTACGGCGTGGGCCCGGCCAGGATCGCGCCGGTGTTCGGGTTGAGCTGCTCCAGGTAGGTGGTGGTCCCCGTGGCGAACTCGATGTAGAGCGTTCCGGCGTTGTCGAAGGCCGCCCCGTTGAACGAGTTGCTGTCCGGGTTGGGCAGGGTGCTCAGCACCGTGTCGGTCAGCGGTACGCCGGTGGCCGACCCGGTGGTGGGGATCGGACCGTTGACCCGGCCGATGGCGGCGTCGGTGCCGACGGAGGAGAGGGCGTAGAGGTTGCCGCCCGCGTCGAAGGTGATGTCACCGTTGGGGCCGGAGGCGCCGGTGACGGGCAGGTCGAACGTGGCGATCACGCCGGGGATCGCGGTGTTGGTGGTGGTGTTGAAGCCGTAGAGGGTGGCCACGCCGGGCGTGGTCGCCGTGCCGGGCTCGAAGCTGGCGTAGTAGTAGATGCCGTTGGCCGGGTCCACCGCGCCGGCGACGAAGGAGTCGTTGGTGGCGCCGGCGGATCCGGTGTAGGTGGTCCAGGCCTGGGTGGCCGCGTTGTAGCCGTACACGTTGACGGACCCGGCGACGGTCGGCGTCTGGTCGACCACGTAGGCGGCGGTGCCGCCGTCGGTGATCCCGAGGGCGTTGGTGAAGCCGGATCCGGCGGGGAGCGTGCTGACCGTCGTCGCGGTCACGCTGGATCCGCCGACGGTGCCGGCGGCCAGGGCGAGCAGGGTGCCGTTCGCGGCGGTGGAGGAGCCGCGCTGGATGGCGTAGATCGTGTTGCCCGTGCAGTCCAGGGGGTCGCCGGGTGCCCGGGGCAGGCGGCCGGCCGGGGCGGTGCTCGGCGGGGCGGCCGCGTTGTTAGGGCCGGCCGGACCGGCGGTCGCGGATGGCGTGGCCTCCGGGGACGGGGCTGCCGGAGCGCTGCTCTGGCCGGTGGGCGCGGAGGCCGCTGACGGGTCGGCCTTCGCCGCCGTGGCGTCGGCGCCGGGGTCCTTCCACTCCAGGACGACGAGGCCGTTGCCGCCGTCGCCGCTGTGGCCGGCGCCGCTCTTGGCCGCGTCGGCGCCGGTGTTGGTGCTGGCGTCGGCGCCGTTGACGCCCGTGAGGGACGGGGCGAGGCCGCCGAAGGCCGCCCCGGTGACGTACTGGCGCTCGGTCACGTGAGGCGCAAGGCCTTGCGACCCGTCTCCAGCACCGGCCCCGGCGGCACCGGCGCCGCTCGCGCTCGCGGTCTCAGTCACGCTCGCGCTCGCGGCCGAGGCCGTGCCGCCGTCGGCTGCCAGCAGGGTGTCCGCGGGGGTGTGCGACTGGCCCGACCGGATGACGGAGGCGCCACCGTTGCGGGCCTCCGGGGAGCCGGAGCCGTCGGGACGCGACCGCCCGCCCTGGCCCGGTACCACCGTCAGCCGCTGTCCGGCCGTCACCTCCAGCAGCGCGGTCGCGTAGGCGCCGGCGGCGCCCGGCCGGTTCGCGTGGTCGCGGCCGGCCGCGGCGGTGTCGCCGTCGGCGGCCGCACCCGCGCCCCAGGCCTTCGCCCTGATCGAGGAGACCCCGGTGGGGACGGTGAAGTCCTGGTCGCTTCCGGTGTAGGCGAAGGACAGGCAGTCGGTGTAGCCGGCATCCGCCGGGCACGTCTGGGCCGCGTGCGCGGCGGGGGCGGCCAGCAGCGGGACGAGCGGCGTCGGCGCCAGCATCAGCACGGCCGCCAGCATTCCCGTCCAGCCGCGCCGCGTCGAGCCCGCCCTCCTCGGCGGACGGGCCAGGGCTCTGCCTGGTGCTTCGAAGGCTCGGGCCAGGCCCCAGGGTCGTCTGACTTCGGGCATCGGGGACTCCCCAGGGTACTCGCGGGACTCGTGGATGACGGCATGAATGCGGCCATAAGGTGACGAAATGACTATGCCGTCCGTGTTATCCGGGCTGATCCGGGCGCGCGGGAGAAGTCATCCCGGCGGCCCACACGGGAGAGCTGACAACCTGTCGGACGGGCCGCCGGGCACGGCCGGCGGAGTGACGGTCGATGCCGCGGCGGTCACGGAGGTCGCGGCGCCTGGCCCGCAAGCGGCACCCGGCGCGGGGGCCTCCCCTGCGCGCGCTGCCCGCAAACGGACGGCCGGGCCCGGCAGGCCCGCGGGGCCGCCGTCCGCGCGAAGCCCGTCGAGCGCCTGCGGGAGTCGGAACTCTCCTGCCGCTACACCGAGTTGATCCGGCAGGCCGCCCGGCTCGCCGGCGAACCGACGGTCAACTCCCGGGCCTGGTGGCGAAGGCGGCGATGTCCGCCAGCGGCGGGCGGTAGCCGTGGGTGGTGTCCACGTGCAGGTGCGGCACCGGCAGGGACGGCGGGGTGAAGTCGTCCAGCAGGTTGCCCGGGCCGGGCGGGGCGGCGAGGAGCGCGCGGTCGGCGTGCGCGGCGCGGTGCGGGTGCGTCGTCAGGCGGGCCCGGATCCGGGCGCGGGCCACTGCCGGGTCCACCCGGCAGTGCACGATGCGCAGTTCGGCGTGCTCGGCCAGCGGGGTCAGGCCGGGCCGCCACAGCCGGTCCTGGAACGCGGCCTCCGCCACCACGCTCACCCCCGCGCGCACCAGGACCTCCAGGACGTCGAAGAACGCCGCGCGCACCGCCTCGTCGGGGTTCCCGGCCCGGGTGCCCGCGTGCACCAGGCCCTCCTTCAGCTCGTCCCGGCACACCGCCGGGCAGCCGAGGGACCGTGCCAGCGCGTGGGCCAGCGTCGTCTTCCCGCTGCCCGGCCCGCCGCTCACCACGATCAGCATCTGTGGACCCCTTTCGTCAGGTCAGGTCAGGCCGGGCCGGGGCAGGTCAGGGCCGGTTGAGCCAGGGCAGGTCAGGCCAGGGCACGGCGCAGGCGGTCGGCGAGGGTGGGGTAGGGGCGGCAGTCCAGGACGGGCAGGTGGTGGGTGCGGGCCTGGTCGGCGAGCCAGTGGGAGTAGCGGGCGCTGACGGCCGCGCGGCGCTCCTGCGGGCCGGATTCGGGCTCCCGCCGGGCGTAGTTGGCGCTGATGCCGGCCGCGTCGCCCTCGTGCAGGAACGCGGCGCGTACGACGCGGCCCTGTCCGGCGGCCTCGGCGGCGGCGCGGGCGGCGGCGGCCGGGGTGAGGTAGTCGCCTTCGACGATCGCGGGCACGTCGACGGTGAGGCGGTTGCGCACCACGCCGAGCAGGGCGTCGTCCAGGGCGCGGGCGGTGGCGATCTGCAGTTCCAGGACGCGGTCGGCGGGCAGCGCGTCGGGGTCGTCGAGGCCGTCGAAGTGGTGCAGGCCGGGGTGGCCCTCGGCGGTGGTGGCGGCGTGCAGGGCGGCGACGACGTCGTCGAACTCGACCACGAACGCGCCGCTGTGCCGGGCGAGTTCGGCGGCCGCGCGGCTCTTGCCGAGGCCGGAGGCGCCGCCGAGCAGCAGGACGTCCCAGGTGGGGGCGCTGCCGTTGCCGTTCCCGGTGCCGTCCCCGTTGCCGTCCCTGCTGCCGTTGCTGTCGTTGCTGTGCATCCGGGCACGGTACCCGCCGCGCGGGGTGGGGCGGTAAGCGGTTTCGGGGGCGGGCGGGCTCTGTGGGGTGAGGGAGATGTGGGTCTTCCTCGCCTGGCCCCCGGCGCCCGACAGCCGGCCCCGGCCCGGTCCCGTCCGTCACCCGCGCCGCGCCCGCCCCCGGTGCGGCGCGGGTGACGGGAAGCGGGTGGCGGGAGGCGGCAGCGGGAGACGGGCGTACGGGCGGTCCCGGCGGCGCCGGGCATCGGGCGTCAGGTGTCGGGCCTCAGACGTCGGTTGTCAGGCGCCGCACGGGGCTGGTCGGTTGTCAGGCGCCGCACGGGGCCGGTCGGTTGTCAGGCGTCGCGCGGCGGGCCGAAGCCGTCGGCGAGCACGTCGAGCCTGGCCAGCAGGGCGTCGGCGAGCGGGAAGGCGGCGTCGCTGGCCAGCCAGCGGCTCAGGGCGGTCACGTAGCAGTCGAAGACGAGGTCGGCGACGGCGGCCGGGTCGAGGTCGGGGCGGATCTCGCCGCGCTGCCGGCCGCGGGTGACGGTGGCGAGGATCGCGTGCGGGGTGGCGGCGCCCAGGCCGAAGGCGGCGTGCAGGACCCCGCTGTCGTGGAGTTCCTTGGCCAGCGGGTAGTCCTGCTCGTTGAGCCGCGCGAGGGCGCGGAGCTCGTCCGCCAGCGCCTCGACGACCGGTGCGCCGTCGGCCGCGTCCGCCGCCTCCTGCCGGTCCAGCAGCTCGTGGCGCTGCCGGACCCAGGCGGTGACGAAGTCCTCCTTGCGGCGGAAGTGGTTGAAGGCCGTCTGGCGGCCGGTGTCGGCGCGTTCGGCGATGTGGTCGTAGGTGGTGGCCGCGTAGCCGTGGGCGGCGAACAGGTCGAGGGCGGCGGCCAGCAGCCGTTCGCGGGTGGCGCTGCGGCGCTGCCCGCGCCGGTCCTGGCCGGCGGGCCCGTCCGGCCGGCCCTGCCCGTCCCGGGGTCCGGCCGGTTCCTGCGGTGCCGCGGGTTCCTGAGGTGCTGTCGGTCTCACACGACGAGTGTACTTGAATCCACTTTGGTACTGGAGTACACATTGGTACTCCGGTACACCTACTGAGGAGGTCAAGCGATGGCCGTCCCCTTCACCCTGGGCCTGCACGCGATCGCCGAGGACACCTACGCCTACCTGCAACCCAGCGGCACCTGGGGCTTCAGCAACGCCGGGCTGGTCGTCTCCGGCGGCGAAGGGCTGCTCGTCGACACCCTGTTCACCGTCCCGCGGACCCGCGCCATGCTGGAGACGATGACACGGGCCCTGCCCCGGCTCGCCATCCGCACCCTGGTCAACAGCCACAGCGACGGCGACCACTGGTGGGGCAACCAGCTGCTCCCGGACGCCGAGATCCTCGCCTCCGAGGCCGCCGCGGCCCACATGCGCGGCGAGCGCCTGCACGAGCTGCTCGCCTCCCCGGGCGACGTCCCGCTCCCGCGGGTCGTCGAACGGATGCGTGAGGACTTCGACTTCACCGGCATCACCCCGACCCCGCCGACCCGCACCTTCAGCGGCGAACTGGAGGTCGCGGTGGGCGGGCGCAGCGTCCGGCTGATCGAGGTCGGCCCGGCCCACACCGCCGGTGACGTGCTGGTCCACGTCCCGGACGCGGGCGTGCTGTTCACCGGGGACATCCTGTTCGTCGGCGGCCACCCGGTGGTCCACAGCGGCCCGGTGTCGGGCTGGATCGCCGCCTGCGACCTGATCCTCGGCCTGGACGCGGAGACGATCGTGCCCGGGCACGGGCCGGTCGTCGGCACGACGGAGGTCCGTGCCCTCCGCGACTACCTGGAACGGCTCCACGGCCACGCCGTGCGCGCGCACCGGGCCGGCCTGCCCGTCCTCCAGGCGGCCCGGGAGATGGACCTGGACGGCTTCGCCCACTGGGCCGACCCCGAGCGGCTGGTGCTCAACGTCGGCGCCGTCTACCGCGAGCTCAACGGCGACGGCACCCCCGACGAGCTGGAGCTGATGGGCCGTCTCGACCACTACGCGCCGCCGCACGCCGAGCCGCACGCCGCCCCGCACCCTGCGCCGTATACCGCCCCGCGCCCCGCCGGCGCGGCCCCGAGGCTCGCGCCGCGGCCCGCCGCCGAGGTCGCCGCCCTGGCCGGACGCCTGGAGGGCCCCGCGGCGCAGGTCCTCGCCGGCGGCGCCGGGCCGCTGGCGGGCCGTCCGGTGCTCAACGTCCTGGCGACCGTCGGCCACCACCCCGACCTGCTGGTCGCCCTGGTGCCCCTGCTCACCCGGCTCGCCCAGGGCCTGCTCCCGCCCCGCGAACGGGAACTGGCGATCCTGCGCACCGCCCACCGCACCGGCTGCGCCTACGAGTGGCACCACCACGCCCGCCTCGGCGCCGCCGCCGGCCTGACCGGGCCCGAGATCGCCCGCGTCCTCGGCGGACCGGACGCCCCCGGCTGGAGCGAGGGTGACCGGGCGCTGCTGCGGGCCGTGGACGAGCTGTGCGGGGACCACGCGCTCTCCCCGGCCACCTGGCGTGAGCTGACGGCCCGCCACTCCACGCCGCAGCTGCTGGAACTGCTCGCCCTCGTCGGCGCCTACGCGCTGGTCGCGGGCATCGTCAACAGCTGCGGCGTCCCCCTCGACGACTGGCTCACCCCGCCCGTGGCGGCGGGCTGACCGCCGCCGACCGCCGTGTGGGGGAGCGGAGTTCACCGCACGGCGCGCCCGCGCGCCGCCGTCCGGGACCGGCCCGCCGCGCCCGGTTCAGTCGTCGTGCCGCGGGCGGCGCACCATCCAGGGCAGCACGAACCACAGCCCGGCGAAGATCAGCGCGACGACGGAGGTGATGGCCAGGGCCGTGGCGGTCCCGAGCACGACGTCCAGGACGAGCAGCACGGCGCCGGTGAGCGCGCAGGCGAGCAGCATCAGGCCCAACTGGGCGATGTGGACGGAGACCTTGACGATCCGCGCCTTGCCGGGGTGGCGGAACAGCCCGCGGTGCAGCGCCACCGGGGTGGCGAACACGGCCGAGGAGATGACGGCCAGCAGCAGGGTGGTGACGTAGACGTCCTGCTGGCCGTCGGTGAGGGTGGCGAAGCGCGGGGTGAAGGCGACCCCGAGCAGGAACGCGAACACGATCTGGACGCCGGTCTGCAGCACCCGCAGCTCCTGCAGCAGTTCCACCAGCCGCCGGTCGGCCCGGGCCTCCGGGCTCTCCACGCCGGACGGGGACGGGGCGACGGGCGGCCCGGGTTCGGGCTGGGACGGCGGAGGGGTGCTGGTCATGCGTCATATTCTGCTGGTCCGCCGCCCGCTGCGGTGCCGTCCAGGCGGTGCTGCCAGGCGGTGAGGAGGGTCTGCAGGGCGGCGGCCTCCTCGGGGGACAGCAGGGCGAGCAGGCGGTGCTCGTTGCGGATGTGGGCGGTGAACGCCTCGTCGATCAGCCGCAGGCCGGCGTCGGTGAGGGCGACGACGCGCCCGCGCCGGTCGCCCTCGGCGAGGCGGCGGGTGACCAGCCCGGCGCGTTCGAGACGGTCGATCCGCTTGGTCATCGCGCCGGTGGTGACCATGGTGTGGGCGGCGAGCTCCCCGGGGGCCCGCTCGTAGGGGGCGCCGGCCCGGCGCAGCGCGGCCATGACGTCGAACTCGCCCTCGCCGAGGCCGTAGCGGGAGTAGACCAGGGCGAGTTCGCCGGTCAGCCGGGCGGCGAGGCGGTGCAGGCGGCCGACGACGGCCAGCGGGGAGACGTCGAGGTCGGGGCGTTCGCGCCGCCACTGGGCCTGGATCAGCGCCACGTGGTCGGTGTCCGCGCCCGGCGGGGAGGGCGTCCGGGGGTGCTGCTGGTGCTCCATGGGCCCACCCTACCGCCAGTACCTTCCCGGGAAGGTATATTGCCTTCCATGGAAGCCAATCTGCGGTGGGTCCTGCTGACCGCGGTCGCGCCGCTCGCCTGGGGCGCCAACTACTACGTCACCCACGCCTACCTGCCCGCCGACCGGCCCCTGTGGGGCGCGGCCCTGCGCGCCCTGCCCGCCGGACTGGTCCTGCTCACCCTCTCCCGCCGCCGCCCGCACGGGCCCTGGTGGTGGCGCAGCGCCCTGCTCGGACTGCTCAACACCGCGGTGTTCTTCGTCCTGCTCTACCTCGCCTCCCAACTGCTGCCCACCAGCACCGCCGCCACCGTCATGGCCGCCTCCCCGCTGGCGATGCTGCTCACCGCCTGGGCGCTGGCCGGGCAGCGCCCGCACCGCGCCCACCTGGTCGGCGCGGTGGCGGGCCTGGGCGGGGTGGCGCTGACGCTGCTCGGCGCGGGCGGCGCGGTCAGCGGGGCGGGGCTGGCGGCGTCGGTGGCGGCGATGCTGGTCTCCTGCGTCGGCTACGTGCTGGCCGCCCGCTGGCGCGAGGGCGCGGACCCGCTGGCCGTCACCTCCTGGCAGCTGACCGCCGGCGGCCTGATGCTGCTGCCCCTGGCCGCCGCCGCGGAGGGCGCGCCCCCGGCGATGGACGCCCGCACGCTCCCGGCCTTCGGCTACGTCGCCCTGGTGGCCACCGCCCTCGCCTTCGCCCTCTGGTTCGCGGGCCTGCGCCACCTGCCGGCCGGCACGGTCGGCCTGCTCGGCCTGCTCAACCCGCTCGCGGGCGTCCTGCTGGGCGCCGGCCTCGCGGGGGAGGGGCTCGGCGCGCGCCAGGTGTGCGGGCTGGCGCTGGTCCTGGCCGGCGTCCTGCTCGGCCGCCCCCGCGGGCCCGCCCGCCCTGCCGAGGCCTCCGTCGCGCCCGAGTCCGGTATCCGCGTCGGAAATTGACGGACCATCAGTCCAGCAGTCGGGCCAGGTGGCGGTCCAGGACGGCGCACGCGGCCTCGGGGGAGCGGTGCCCGATCGCCACGTCCACGGCCACGTCCACGGCCGCAGTCGCCGCCCGGCCCCGCCCCCGTCCGGACCCCGCCGCCCGCGCCCCCGCTGCGCCGTGCCGGAGCCCGCTGCCCGTAGGCTGGGCGGGCCGTCACCGGCACAGACCGTCACCAGTACTGACAAACACGACAGAAGCGGGCAGGGGCATGCAGTTCGACGACCAGGGCGACCTCGACACCTCACAGGTGGACGACCGGCGCGGGATCCCGGGCGGGAAGGTCGCCATCGGCGGCGGGGCGGTGGGCCTGATCGTCGTGCTGTTCGCGGTCGTCCTGGGCGTGGACCCCCAACTGCTGGGCCTGTCCTCCGGCGGCGGCTCCACCACCTCCAACGGCGCGCACACCGCCGGCGAGGTGCAGCAGGCCTGCAAGACCGGTGCGGACGCCAACCGGCGCCAGGACTGCCGGATCGTGGCGGTCACCAACAGCGTGCAGGAGTTCTGGCGCACCGAACTGCCCAAGCGCACGGGCACCGCGTACCGCAACGCCGAGACGGTGCTGTTCACCGGTCAGGTCTCCACCGCCTGCGGCCCGGCGACCTCCGCCGTCGGCCCGTTCTACTGCCCCGGCGACCGGAAGGCCTACTTCGACCTCGGCTTCTTCAACGAGCTCTCGGCCCGCTTCGGCGCCAAGGGCGGCCCCTTCGCCGAGTCCTACGTCGTCGCCCACGAGTACGGACACCACATCCAGAACCTCCTCGGCACCATGCAGAAGGTGGGCAGCGACCGCCAGGGCGCCAACAGCGCCTCCGTGAAGCTGGAACTCCAGGCCGACTGCTACGCCGGGGTGTGGGCGCACCACGCCACCACCACCCCGCAGCCCTCCACCGGGCGGCCGCTGATCGCCTCCCTCACCGACCAGGACATCGCCCAGGGCCTGGACGCGGCCGCGGCCGTCGGCGACGACCGGATCCAGCAGCAGGCCACCGGCCGGGTCAACCCGGAGAGCTGGACCCACGGCTCCTCCGACCAGCGCAAGACCTGGTTCACCACCGGCTACCGCACCGGCGACCTCGCCCAGTGCGACACCTTCGGCAAGTCCTAGCCGCACACGTCGGCTCCCGGAGTGCGGCGGCGCGCCCCTGTCAGATGTCAGGGACCGCCGCCGCGCCCACGTTCCTAGGCTGCTGAGCACCGGCCGGACCCCACGTCAGGCCGCGCACCAGCCAAGGGAGAACCATCCATGCGCAGGATCACCCACGCCGTCGCCGCCCTCGCCCTCGCGACCGCGGCCCTGACCGGCCTGACCGCCCTGGGCACCGGCAGCGCCGGCGCCGCCGACGGCTCCTGGGCGGGCTGTCCGTACGGGGCGGTCTGCGTCTACCCGCAGAACCAGGACCCGGCCTCGGCCCCGAGCGACGTGTACTGGAGCTACGGCGCGCACAACCTGAGCAACCAGTACGGCAACCACTGGGTCCTCAACAACCAGTCCGGCGGCGCCCACGCCCACCTGTGCAAGAGCTCGGGCGGCGGCAACTGCGTCTACGACATCCCGGCGCAGAAGGGCGTCTGGTACGACCTGGGCCCGATCAACTCGATCACCCTCGACCGCCCCTGACGCGCCGTCCCTGGCGCGCCGCCGCTGACACACCGGAACCACCTCCGAACGGGGGCGCCCGCCGCACGGGGGACGGCGGGCGCCCCACCTTCCTGACGCCCCGACAGGTTGATCGACTCTTGAACGGCGGGCCCCACAACGGGCGCCGCCGTTCCGTCATTTGGAGCTTCCTCCAGGTTTCAACTCCCCGTCAGTGTTCATGAAGATAACGAGTAGAGGCGCATCGCCCGCAGTCTGAATTTACTTATTGACGTCATGTACGCGTTCAGGTTTAACTCCCCCCACCCCGCCGCAGAGCCGCGGCGACGTCAGGGAGAGGCACCCCCATGAACGCAGCACTGCGTCGCGTCCTCATCGCCACCACCGGCATCTCACTGGCCCTGTCCATGGCCGCCTGCGGCAAGGCGGGCGGCGACAAGAAGGACGCGGCCGCCTCCGGAGACGGCAAGTCCATCGGGCTGCTCCTACCCGAGAACGCCTCCTCCACCCGCTACGAATCCTTCGACCGCCCCTTCGTCGAGGCCAAGGTCGCCGCCCTGTGCGCGGACTGCAAGGTCCTGTACAACAACGCCGAGGGCAGCGCCGCCAAGCAGAAGCAGCAGTTCGACACCCTCCTCGCCCAGGGCGTGAAGGTGATCATCCTGGACCCCTACAACGCCAAGTCGACCCAGGGCTGGGTCCAGGAGGCCGCCGCCAAGGGCGTCAAGGTCGTCGCCTACGACCGCCTGGCCACCGGGCCGGTCGCCGCCTACGCCTCGTTCGACAACGAGAAGGTCGGCGAACTCCAGGGCCAGGCCCTGGTCGACGCCCTCGGCGCGCAGGCCGCCGACGCCAACGTCGCCATGATCAACGGCGACGAGGCCGACCCCAACGCCGCCGACTTCAAGACCGGCGCCCACAAGGTCCTCGACGCCAAGGTCAAGAAGATCGTCTACGAGCAGTCCGGCCAGTGGGACCCCACCGTCGCCGGCCAGAAGATCGGCGCCGCCGTCACCCAACTCGGCAAGAACGGCTTCCAGGCCGTCTACTCCGCCAACGACGGCATGGCCGGCGCCATCATCACCCAGCTCCAGGGCGCCGGGATCAAGGTCCCCGTCGGCGGCCAGGACGCCGGCCTCGACGCGATCCAGCGCATCGTCAACGGCGACCAGGCCTTCACCATCTACAAGGCCTACCGCCCGCTCGCCGACTCCGCCGCCGAACTGGCCGTCGCCCTCCTCAAGGGCAAGGACGTCAAGGCCGTCGCCACCGCCACCGTCGACAGCGCCACCGACAAGGCCATCCCCGCCAAGTTCCTGGACGCCAAGGTCGTCACCAAGGCCAACATCGCCACCACCGTCGTCGCCGACGGCCTCTACAAGGTCTCCGACATCTGCACCGCCGACTACGCCGCCGCCTGCGCCGCCGCCGGCCTCAAGTAGCCCGGCCCGCCCAGCCGCCCGGCTCGACCCGGGTCCAAGTCCACCACCGCAGAAGAAGGTTCATTTGACAGGCGCACCCGTCCTCCAGCTGCGCTCGGTCTCCAAGCGCTTCGGTGCCGTCCAGGCCCTCACCGATGTCGGCCTCGACGTGCACACCGGCGAAGTCCTCGCCCTCGTCGGAGACAACGGCGCCGGCAAGTCCACCCTCGTCAAGACCATCGCCGGCGTCCACCCCGTCGACGAGGGCACCATCACCTGGCACGGCGAGCCCGTGCGCCTGACCCGCCCCCAGGACGCCCAGGCCCTCGGCATCGCCACCGTCTACCAGGACCTCGCCCTGTGCGACAACCTCGACGTCATCGCGAACCTGTTCCTCGGCCGTGAGAAACGCCGCCGGGGGCTCCTGGACGAGGTCGCCATGGAGCAGCACGCCCGCGAACTCCTCGACACCCTCGCCATCCGCATCCCCGACGTGCGCACCCCCGTCGCCGCGCTCTCCGGCGGCCAGCGCCAGGTCGTCGCCATCGCCCGCGCCCTGGTCGGCGAGCCCGCCCTCGTCATCCTGGACGAGCCCACCGCCGCCCTCGGCGTCGAACAGACCGCCCAGGTCCTCGACCTCGTCGAGCGGCTGCGCGAACGCGGCCTGGCCGTCGTCCTCGTCAGCCACAACATGGCCGACGTGCGGGCCGTCGCCGACACCGTCGCCGTCCTGCGGCTGGGCCGCAACAACGGCGTCTTCCCCGTCGCCGGCACCACCCAGGAGCAGATCGTCTCCGCCATCACCGGAGCCACCGACAACGCCCACGCCCGGCGCCAGGCCCGCCACGCCGGGGAGGAGGACGCCGCATGACCACGCCCAGCACCCCCGCCGACACCCCCGCGGCCCCCGGCGCCGACCCCGTGGCCCCCGGTGCCGACCCCCGCCTGCACACCCGGGCCGCCGGCGCCGCCGGCTACCTGGACGCCGCCCGCCGGCGCCTGGCCGCCGGCGAACTCGGCTCCCTGCCCGTCGTCGTCGGCCTCATCCTGATCGCCGTCATCTTCCAGTCCGTCACCGGCCACTTCCTCCAGGCCGACAACCTCACCAACATCACCCGCTTCATCGCCGGCCCCGGCCTCATCGCCGTCGGCGTCGTCTTCGTCCTCCTCCTCGGCGAGATCGACCTCTCCCTGGGCTCCGTCGCCGGCGCCAGCGCCGCCCTCGCCGCCGTCCTCGCCGTGCGCCAGGGCGTCGCCGAATGGCTCGCCGTGCTCGCCGCCCTCGCCGCGGCCACCGCCATGGGCCTGCTGCACGGCCTCTTCTTCGCCCGCGTCGGCGTCCCCGCCTTCGTCGTCACCCTCGCCGGCATGCTCACCTGGAGCGGCCTGCAGGAGTACGTCCTGGGCGACCTCGGCACCGTCAACAACCGCCACGGCGGCCTCATCGCCACCCTCGACACCACCTTCCTCGGCGACGGCGACATCGCCTACGCCTGGGCCCTGGCGGTCCTCGCCCCCGCCCTCTACCTGCTCGCCCACCTGCGCACCGCCCGCCGGCGCACCGCCGCCGGCCTCACCGCCCGCCCCACCGCCGACACCGCCATCCGCACCGGCGCCCTGGCCGTGCTCACCCTCGCCACCGCCTACGCCCTCAACCAGGACCGCGGCCTGCCGCTGCCCCTGGTCGTGCTGGTGGGCGTCGTCGTCCTCACCGACTTCGTCCTGCGCCGCACCTCCTACGGGCGCCGGATCTTCGCGGTCGGCGGCGGCGTGGAGGCCGCCCGGCGCGCCGGCGTCAACGTGGCCCGGGTGCGGATCTCCGTCTTCATGCTCTCCGCGTTCCTGGCCGGCCTGGGCGGGCTGTTCTACGCCTCCCAGCAGGGCGCCGCCGACAAGCAACTGGGCAGCGGCAACGTCCTGATGAGCGCGATCGCCGCCGCCGTCATCGGCGGCACCAGCCTCTTCGGCGGCCGCGGCAAGACCTGGTCCGCGCTGCTGGGCATCCTGGTGATCCAGTCCATCACCACGGGCCTGGACATGGTCCACGCCGCCCAGGCCATCCAGTACATGATCACCGGCGCGGTCCTGCTCGCCGCCGTCGTCCTGGACTCCCTCTCCCGCCGCACCCGCACCGCCGCCCGCACCTAGCCGACCCCGAACGCCCCGGGGCCCTGTGGAAGGTCCCAGACCTCCACAGCACGCCCGAGCCCGATCCTTTGCCTGCCGGAAGCGGCAAAGGATCGGGCTCGGGCATTTTCGATGCGGGTGGCACGCGGTCAACCGTCGAGTAGCTGCGGGGAGTTGGCGCATGAACCCACAGGTGGCGGGGTCACCGGCCAGTCACCCCACCCGAACCGACCGCGCTCGCTGCGCAGGAAGTCGGCGGGCCCGACTTCCTGCGCGCGGTGGGGTGTTGTTCAAGAGCGGGCGGCTTGGGCTTGGGTGCGGCAGCGGGTGAGGGCGGGTTTGATGCGGGGGTCGGGGGTGGGTGCGGCGACGAGGAGTTCGCCGGCGGTGGTGAGGGTGGTCCAGTAGTGGGCGGGGTTGCCGGTGGTGGGGCGGGGGCGGGCGGCCGCGAGGGAGAGGTAGGCGGCGGTGAGGTTCCCGGTGGTGAACCAGCGGGCCAGGCCGTGCTGGTGGCCGGCGCGGATGCCACCCATGGCGTCGATGGCGGCCAGGAAGAGGTCGACAACGGCGAGTTCGGTGGCGTCGAGAGGCTTGGGGATGTCGAAGACGCCGAGGGCTTCGAGGAGTTCGCCGGTGTCGTTCTCGGTGCCGGGGCGGGGGTTGGCGAGGAGGGCGTCGTAGCAGTCGTCGAGGCGGCGTTGGGTTTCGGCGGCGGGGATGCCGAGGGCGGTGCAGACGGCGCGGGCTGAGCGCAGGGGTTGGCGGGTGCGGCGGGCGAGGGTGGCGTAGGTGTCGGCGGGGGTGGAGCCGGTGTCGAACAGGTGGCGGGCGGTGAGGGGGAGTCGCATGGTGGGGGCCTTGTTCAGACGGTGAGGAGGGTGGCGGGCGTGGGGGCGGGTGCGGGGGCGATCAGGGCCCAGACGAATTTGCCGACGCCGCCGGCGCGGGGGCAGCAGCCCCATTTCTCGGCGAGTTCGTTGACGAGGAGGACGCCGCGTCCGTGTTCGTCGTCGGGTGTGGGGGTGTGGAGGGAGGGGCGGCCGGTGCCGGCGTCGTGGACTTCGAGGCGTAGGCGGTGGTCGCCGGTGAGGGCGAAGCGGACTTCGATGAGGCGGTCGACGGGGGCGTCGGTGTGTTGGACGGCGTTGGCGAAGAGTTCGCCGAGGAGGAGTTCGGCGGTGTCGCGGTAGCGGTCGCCGGTGGGGAGGGCGGCGAGGTAGGCGCGGAGCAACTGCCGTGCGATGGGGGTGGATTCGGTGCGGGAGTCCAGGCGGGTCGCGAACGTGCGGGGGCGGGGAGCGGTACGGATTTTGAGCATGGCGAAGCACCTCAAGGGAAGGCGTATGCGAATGGAGTGCGCCCACTTCGGTCAGTAGTCGAATGACTACCAGGATGGCTCAGCCTGCTCTAGGATCGAAAGAGTTTCAAATCTCTAGTCCAGCAGATTTTAAAGAAGGCGATCTTGGTTCGTCGCACACTTGACCCAACGTCATCCCCGTTGGAAGCCCTGGCTGTTCAGATCAGCCGGTCGCGCCAGGCCAAGGGGATGACGCAGATCGAACTCGGCGTGCGAGTCGGGTACTCCAACGTCTACATCTCGAACGTGGAGCGAGCTAAACAAGCGCCGTCTTTAAAGTTCGTAGAACGCGTGGACGCCGCCCTCGATGCCGGTGGCGCCCTGACGGGACTGTGGTGGAGCTGGAAGAACGGCGCTCTGTTGCCGGGGTTCTCCGAGTACCTTCGCCGGGAGCGCGAAGCGATCACGGTCAGACTGTTCGACACGGATATGGTGTCGGGCATACTTCAGCACCCGGACTACAGCGCGGCCTACGAGGCCGGCATCGTCCGCCGAGGGGAAGCGACACAGGAGCAAGCCGACGAGAGGCTTGGTCTGCTGGCGCAACGTCAACTCATGCTCGACAGGGGCACCACGATCCACGTCGTCCTGGACGAGGGAGTCCTGCGTCGACCGATCGGCGGTCGGGAGATTATGGCCATGCAGCTCTCTCACCTGGAGAGCCTGTGTGATCACCCGAATGTGATCATCCAGATCGCTCCGTACCGCCTCGCCGAAGATCGGCCGCTGTCCCACCCCGTCACGCTCTTGACCCTCCCTAATCGTGCTTTGGTCGGGTACACGGAGACGCTTCAACGGGGATACCTGGAACAAGATGCCGAGACGGTGGCCCGATGGGTCGATAGATACGATCGACTCCAGGTCAACGCGCTCAGCCAGCCGGACAGTTTGGCCGTGATCCGGGAGACAGGGAAGGAACTGGACCATGCATGACCCAACGGGCGCCAAGTGGCGCAAGAGCACCTACAGCAACGGCGGGGGCGGCTGCGTAGAGGTGGACGATGCGCACCCGGGCCGGGTCCGTGACTCCAAGGACCCCCAGGGCCCGGCGCTGGCCTTCTCGGCCGAGGGCTGGGACTCGTTCGTTGCCGCTGTCCGAAGCGGCGAGTTCGGCGAAGTCTGAATCGAAGCCAGATGTGAGGCTTCAGGCCGGGGCTGCTTCCAAGGAGTGCGGCGCCGCATGGTCGGCTTCATGCCGGTTTGCATCGCCGATGGGCGAGCAGCCGGTGGCGCGGGCGGGGAAGCGCTCGCCGCCCGGAGGCCCCGGGGCCGGGTTGGTGGTGCCGCCCCCGGGCCCCGCCGCCCCCGTGTGCGGCGGGCCCCGGGGGTGGCGGGTCAGGCGGGGCGGATGCCCGGGTTGCCGGCCTCGGTGACGAAGGAGGCGGCGGTGGTGACGGTGCCGCCGGGGCGGGTGATGTGGGAGACGGCCCGGTAGTCGGCGCGGACCTGGTGGCGGTCCAGGGTGAGCGTGGTGTAGCCGCGCCGCCCGTCGTAGAACTTCATGTGCGGGTTGGCCGACATCAGGTTCTGCCAGTTGGACGGCTTCTCCTCGCCGTCGCCGTCGCTGCTGATCGAGGTGCCGACGAACTCCACGCCCACGGTGCGCGAGTCCGGCTTGTCGAAGTCGCGCTTGACGTCCAGGGCGTAGGCGACGTGGACGTCACCGGTCAGCAGCACCAGGTTCTCCACCCCGGCCCGGTCGACGGCGGCCAGGAAGCGCTCGCGGGCGGCCGGGTAGCCGTCCCAGGCGTCCATGGAGAGCTTGGAGCGCTCGGCGGTGGTGTTCTTGCGGCGGGAGAAGACGACCTGCTGCGGCACGACGTTCCAGGTCGCCCGGGAGCGGCGCAGGCCCTCGGCGAACCAGCGCTCCTGGGCGGCGCCCATCAGGGTGCGCCGCGGGTCCTCGGACTCCGGGGTGGGGTACTGCCAGCCGTCGCCGTTGGCCTGGTCGTCGCGGTACTGGCGGGTGTCGAGGATGTCGAACTGCGCGAGCTGCCCGAAGTGGACGCGCCGGTAGAGGGTGAGCTCGGTGCCGCGCGGCTGCGGCATCCGCAGCGGCATGTTCTCCCAGTACGCGCGGTAGGCGGCGGCGCGGCGGGCGATGAACGGCGCCGGGTCCTGGCCCTTCTCGGGGATGCCGGCCGCGTAGTTGTTCTCCACCTCGTGGTCGTCCCAGGTGACGTACCAGGGGTGGGCGGCGTGCGCGGCCTGGAGGTCGGGGTCGTTCTTGTAGAGGGAGTAGCGCAGCCGGTAGTCCTCCAGCGTGGCCGTCTCGTGGTCGAACAGCGCCGGCAGGGTGCGGTCGGTGTACTTGCGGTCGCCGCCCGCGGCGTCGATGCCGTACTCGTAGATGTAGTCGCCGACGTGGAACACCGCCGCCAGGTCCTCGTCGGCCAGGTGGCGGTAGGCGGTGAAGTAGCCGTCCTCGTAGGCCTGGCAGGACACCAGCCCGAAGCGGACGGCGTCCAGCCTGCGCCCGCGCTCCGGCGCGGTGCGGGTGCGCCCCACGGGGCTGCTCCAGGCGCCGACGGTGAAGCGGTACCAGTACACCCGGTCCGCGTCGAGGCCGTCGACGTCCACGTGCACCGCGTAGTTGAACTCGGCGTGCGCGCGGGCGCTGCCACGCCGCACCACCTTGCGGAACCGCTCGTCGCGGGCCAGCTCCCAGCCCACCCGCACCGAACCGGCGGGCGGCAGCCCGGCGCCGGGCTCCAGCGGGCGCGGCGCCAGGCGGGTCCACAGCACGACGGCCCCGGGCAGCGGGTCGCCGGAGGCCACGCCGAGGGTGAACGGGTCGCCGGTGATGGCGCGCGGGCCGAACTCGGCGTCCTCGGCGTGCGCGGACGGCAGGTTGACGGTGAACGCCAGCGCGGCGGCGGCCGAGGTGACGGTGAGGAAGCGGCGCCGGTCCAGCCGCGCGGCGGCCTCGCGCAGTTGCTGGTCGGGGGAGGGGCGGTCGGCAGGGCGGGTCATGGGGTGAAGGCCTTTCGCTGCTCGGCGGTGTGCGAAGGAATTCGAGTGGACCGCGCCGTACGCCAGGGGTCGGAATTCCGGCAGCCGAGTGATCATCTGATGGGGGACCCGTGAAGGTCCGACAAATCCCCCCGGGTGGACGGAAACGGACGCGCGTAGCGTCACCCGCGCGACCGGTCCACTTGGCCGGCGGCCGCAGGCCGTCGCGCCCCCGCCCGGGCCCGCCACCGGCTCCGGCCCGCCCGCGGGCCCCGGACGGCGGCCGCCCGGCAAAGCCCCGAACCCGCACGAGGGGACGGCTGCTCCGTACCCGGAACGGGCCGCGCGACGAGAGCCGCCCCCACTACACAGGAGTGCTGGCAAAGTCAAGAAAAACCACCCGAACGGGGGGGTCCACTTTTACGCCGGAGTGCGCTCGTGATGTACAACACGCTGGCACCCCAAGCGAGTTGACTGATAGGAATCACCCCGGGGGACCCGACCATCAGCTCACACCTCTGGGAGGGAACCATGAAGAACCGCTTTGTACGTCGTGCGGGTGTTGTGGTGGCCGGCCTCGCCGTCCTGACAGTCGGCTTCGGCAGCACGGCGGCCATGGCGGCCGCCCCGGCCCCTGCCCTGGCCCCGGTCGCAGTGGTCCAGAACGTCACGCCCGCCATCACGGACGTGCAGTCCTGGACCTACGTCACCGGCCCGCTGGAGACCACGCTCACCCTCGACACGACCGCCCGCTCCGCGTCCATCGTGGTGTACGCGAACGTGCCGTTCCTCGGCAAGGTCAAGGTCGGCAGCGCCTCCGGCAGCCTGACCGAGGGCATCACCTTCCACCTGGGCCTGTCGCCGTTCGTCAACGGCACGCAGAGGTTCTACCTGGTCGGCGACGACGTGCACCTGTACTACGACTTCGACGCGCTCGGCAAGCACTACACGGGCGACGTCAAGCTCGGCACGCTCCCGCCGTTCTAGCAGCCCCGCTCCAACACCTCCGGCGCCGCCCGCCGCCCCCGCGACCCGGGGGCGGCGGGCGGACCCACACCCGCGCCGGCCGCCCGGTTCCCGTACCAGCCGCCCGCGCGAACGTCGGCCCTACAACTGCTGCGGCAGCCAGCCGTTCTGCACCGCCCGCATCCCGAACTCGAAACGACTGCGCGCACCCAGCCGTTCCATCAGATCCGTCGCCACCCGCCGCGCCGTCCGCGACGACACCCCCAGCCGCTTGGCGATCGCCTCGTCCGTCAGCCCCTGCGCCAGCAACCGCACCACCGTCGCCTCCTGCGCACTGAGCCCGCCCTCGTCCCGCACCACCGACGGCCCCAGCTCCCGCGCCTGACCCCACACGTGCTCGAACAGCGCGCACAGCGCCACCAGCGTCCCGTGACCGGTCAGCACGACCGCCCCCGCACGGGTGTCGTCCCCGCTGACCGGGATCAGCGCCGTCGCCCGATCGAAGATGATCATCCGGGTCGGCAGCTCCGGCACCGTCCGCACCTCCCCGCCCAGCTCCGCCAGCCAGCCCACGTACGCCACCGTCGGCTGGCTGTTGCGCACACTGTCCAGGTACACCGTCCGCATCCGCACCCCCCGGTCCAGCAGATCCCGGTCATGCGGACGGGACGCCTCGATGCTCTCCGGAGAATGCCCGCCACCCGGCGCGAAGGTCATGATCTCCGTCGCCAGGCCACGGGCCAGCGACGCGATCCGGTCCCGGATCTGGTCCAGGCCCACCAACTGCTCCACCCCGGCGTGCGAGGCGGCCGGCCGCAGATCCGCGTACTCCGCGATCAACTGCGCAGCCGCCGCCCGGGACGCCTCGATCCGCAGCTGCTGCGCCGCCAGATCGGCCTGCTGGCGCGCCATCAGCAACTCCATGCCGACCTGCGGCGACACCGCCCGCAGCTCGCCCTCCCGCTCGTAGGAGGGCCGGATCAGCGCCAGCTCGCTCAGCAGGTCCAGACAGCGCCGGACCTCCTCCTCGCTGCGCCCGAGCCGCTCCGCCAGCGCCCGCACCCCGTCGCCGGGATGCGCGAGCATGCTGCGGTAGACGCTCTCCGACACAGCATCCAGCCCGAGTGCGGTCAGCATGCCTCGTTCCCCCCGGTGTGTAAGGCCTGAATCGCCAATCGCTGCGTACGCGATCATCGCACGCGAGTGCGAGAGGGGGCCAGCAAGGGTCCGTGGACGGTTCCGGACACCGCCGGAACCGTCCAGGTTGATCCTCTATGCCGGGATGTCGACGGTTCGGCAGAGTCCGTTCCATGTACCTGATTCACGCCGAGATCCAGGCCCCGGTCCCGGCCCCGGCAGCAGCGCTCGGGCCCGACACCGCCGGGGTGCTGCTGGCGAGCGCGCGGCCCCAGGAGCGGATCGAACACGTCGCCGTGCACGAGGGGGCCGGCCCCGGCGCCGTCCTCGGCGTCTACCTGGTCGCCGGCCGGCTGAGCGCCGCCGAGACCGTCGTCGACACGTTCTGCCGGCGCGCGGTCGAGACCGTCCCCGCGCTGCGCGGCTGGACGCTCACCCGCGTCGGCGCCCCGCTCGTCACGCCGTTCTACGAGCGCCTGCTGGACTGATCCGGCCCGGCTGGACGGATCCGGACGCTGCCGTTTCCGTCCACCGGAGAACCCTTCCACCCGCTCTGAACTGCGACGAAGCTAGTACTCGCCAGCAGGGCCCACCGCCCGGAGGCAAACCGGCCGAGCGTCAACCGCGGGACGCGACACCGGACTCACCGCCACCCGTCCAGTTCTCGAAAGAGGTCCACTCCCATGCTTCGCACCCCGCTCGCCAAGGCCGCCGCGGTCGCCGCCCTCGCCCTCGCCGCCGCCCTGCCGATCGCCGGCCAGGCCTCGGCCAACACCATCTGGGACAGCCCCACTCCCGCCCCGGCCGCCACGACGGCCAACACCATCTGGGACAGCCCCACTCCGGCCCCGGCCCCGGCCGCCACGACGGCGAACACCATCTGGGACGCCCCGGCCCCCGCCCCGGTCACCGTGACCCCGGCCAACACCATCTGGGACGGCCCCGCCCCGGTCACCGTGACCCCCGCCAACACCATCTGGGACTGACCAGTCCAGCGCCGGCCACCGCCGTGAACACCATCTGGGACTGACCCGCCCCGCCGTCGCCCGAGGCCACCCGACCGCTGCTCCTGCAGGGCAGCTGTCCGCCTCCCTCCGGGCCACGCCTCCCGACTTCCCGCGCCCGCGCCCGCGCCGGGCGCCCACCGCCGCTCTCACACCGCCGCTCTCACACCGTCAGGACGTTCCGTCATGCCCTCCGCGCTCTCCAAGCTCGCCCGCATCACCCTCGCCGCCTCCATCGCGGCCTCCGGCGCGATAGCCGCCACGGCCTTCACCACCACCGCGGCCCACGCCGCCGCCTCGTCCACCGTCGGCGGCCAGATCACCCGGTCGGAGATCCTCTCCCGCGCCCAGTACTGGTTCAACCAGAACCCGGGCCTCACCTACAACCAGGGCGCGACCTTCCCGGACTCCAGCGGCCGCTACTACCGCAAGGACTGCTCCGGCTACGTCTCCATGGCCTGGCACCTGGGCTACAGCGCCACCACCCAGTCCATCGCCACCGACGAGAGCTACGAGATCCCGCGCAGCGACCTGCGCCCCGGGGACGTCCTCAACAGCTTCTACGACCACGTCCTGCTCTTCGAGAAGTGGGACGACGCCAACCACACGACCTTCTCCTACTACTCCTTCGGCTCCACCCCGGTGAAGCACATCGCCGGCGCCTCCATCAACGCCGCGAAGTTCGACAACCACCCCAACGGCGACTACAAGGCGCGGCGCTACAAGAACGTCGTCGAGGACGTCAACACCTCCCCGTCCTCGCTGCCCTCCGGCACGCTGGTCAAGTCCCCCAACGGCGCCTCGGTCAAGGTCATCATCAACGGCGCGGGCCTGCCGGTCGCCGGCTCCGACGTCGCCGCCGACGGCTACGACCTGAGCAAGATCGTCCAGGTCGACGACGGCGCCTTCAACGCCCTGCCCACCGCGCTGCCGCCCGGCACCGTGGTCCACGACCAGGGCGGCGGCTCCTCCCGCTACGTCGTGGTCGGCGGCGCGGCACTGTTCATCTCCGGCTCGGACTGGACCGCCGACGGCTACAACACCCGCCCCGACATGGGCGTCCCGTCCAGCTGGCTGAAGGGCGCGATCAACACCGGCCCGGCCACCGGACTCGTCGTGATGGACCAGTCCGGCACCGACGCCGGCCGCTACGTCGTCGTCAACGGCACCGCCATGCACATCTCCGCCTCCGAGTGGACCGCCGACGGCTACAACCTCCAGTCCCTGATGGGCGTGCCCAC
>NZ_JBHVPH010000013.1:106667-117044 GCF_042887425.1 Kitasatospora sp. NPDC057940 | reverse complement strand
GCCGCTACGTCGTCGTCAACGGCACCGCCATGCACATCTCCGCCTCCGAGTGGACCGCCGACGGCTACAACCTCCAGTCCCTGATGGGCGTGCCCACCGACTGGCTGAAGGCCGCCATCGCCAAGCCCATGCCCAACGGCACCGTCCTGATGGACCAGTCCGGCACCGACCCCAGCCGCTACGTCGTCGTCAACGGCGCCGCCGTGCACATCTCCGCCTCCGAGTGGACCGCCGACGGCTACAACCTCCAGTCCCTGATGGGCGTGCCCGGCGAGTGGCTCAACGCCACGGCCAAGAAGACCGTCCCGGACGGCACCCTGATCAAGGGCCAGGCCGGCAACGACCCGTCGATCTACGTGATGGCCAACAACTCCGCACTGCCGATGACCAGCGCCGAGTTCGGCACCGTCTACGCCAACCAGCCGGTCCTGGGCGTCCCGGAGGAGTGGGAGGCCGCCGAGGTCGCCCGCCCGCTCGCCAACGGCACCCTGATCACCAACGCCGCCGGCACCGACTCCACCGTCTACGTGATGGCCGGCGGCCTGGCCGTCCCGCTCACCTACGCCGACTTCACCGGCTTCGGCTACGACAAGCTGCCGCTGCGCGGCGTCCCCGGCAGCTGGGAGCAGTCGGCCGCCGCCAAGAGCGCGCCCGCCGACGGCACCCTGCTCCAGTCCTCCGACGGCCCCACCGTCTGGCAGGTCGTCAACGGCGGCAGCAAGAAGGCGGCCGCGCCCGGCTCCTACAACGCCGCCGACGTGGTGAAGGTCCCGACCGCGCTGACCGCCAAGCTCCCCACCGTCGCCTGACGCACCCACCCCGCCAGGGCGGACCGGCCACCGCCGGCCGGGCCGCCCCGCGCCCGCACGCCCCGCACCCGCACACACCCGCTCATCCGACCCGCATCTGCCCCAGGGGGACTTCCGTCATGACCGCCGCCGCCCGCAAGACACCGGCCCTCGTCGCCGCCACCGCCCTGCTCGCCCTCGCCGCCCCGCTCGCCCTCGGCGGCCAGGCCTCCGCGGCCTCGGTGTCCACCTGGGACAAGGTCGCCCAGTGCGAGAGCGGCGGCAACTGGAGCATCAACACCAACAACGGCTACTACGGCGGCCTCCAGTTCTCCCAGAGCACCTGGCTCGCCTACGGCGGCAGCCAGTACGCCCCCTACGCCAACCGGGCGACCAAGCAGCAGCAGATCCTGATCGCCGAGAAGGTCCTCGCCAAGCAGGGCCAGGGCGCCTGGCCGGTCTGCGGCCCGGGGGCCAACCTGGGCGCCGACCACGCCAACCCCTACCCGGCCGGCACCTCCTACCCCGACCCGGCGTCGCTGCCCGCCGGCACGCTCGTCAAGTCGCCCAACGGCGCCTCGGTCAAGGTCCTGATCAGCGGCGCGGGCCTGCCCGTCACCGGCTCCGACGTCGCCCCCGACGGCTACGACCTGAGCAAGATCGTCCTGGTGGACGACGCCCGCTTCAACGCCCTGCCCACCACCCCGCCCGAGGGCACCGTCGTCCACGACCAGGCCGGCGGCAACGCCCGCTACGTCGTCGTCGCCGGCGCGGCGCTGACCATCTCCGGCGCGGACTGGACGGCGGCCGGCTACAACACCCGCCCCGACATGGGCGTCCCCACCGCCTGGCTGCAGAACGCGCTCACCAACACCCTCCCGACCGGCCTCGTCGTCCACGACCAGGCCGGCGGCAACGCCCGCTACGTCGTCGTCTCCGGCGCCGCCCTGCCCATCTCCGGCGCCGAGTGGACCGCCGACGGCTACAACACCCGCGCCGACATGGGCGTCCCCGGCGCCTGGCTCGCCTCCGCCACCCAGGCCACCGTCCCGAACGGCACCGTCGTCAACGGCCAGGCCGGCACCGACCCGTCGATGTACGTCATGGTCAACGGCAGCGCCCTGCACATCTCCGGCAGCGAGTGGACCGCCGACGGCTACAACACCAGGACCCTGATGGGCGTGCCCGAGGCCTGGCTGCAGGGCGCCGTCGCCAAGCCCCTGAAGAACGGCACGGTTATCACCGACGCCGCCGGCACCGACTCCACCGTCTACGTGATGGCCGGCGGCCTGGCGGTCTCCCTGACCTACGCCGACTTCACCGCCATGGGCTACGACAAGCAGCCGCTCATCGGCGTCCCCGGCACCTGGCTGGGCGCGGCCGCCGCCAAGAGCGCCCCCGCCGACGGCACCCTGCTGCTCTCGCCCGACAGCCCCACCGTCTGGCTGGTCGCGGGCGGCGGCAAGAAGGCCCTCACCGCGGCCGACTTCGGCCCCGGCAAGTACAGCCTCGCCGACGTGGTCAGCGTTCCGACCGCGCTGACCGCCAAGCTCCCGACCGCCACCGCGTAACCCCGGCCCCGACCACCCCGAGCCGCCCGGCCGCACCCGCCGGGCGGCTCGGACGCGTGCCGCCGTCCTACCGCGCGCCGTGCCGTGCCGTGCCGCGCCGTGCCGTGCTCGACCCCACTGCGGCCGGACGGGCGGCTGCGCACCGGCGCGGAATCGTCCGTGCACGCCCCGACCGGCTCCGCCGCGAGCCCGCAGTGCCTCCCGCGCCCCGTGGCGTCCGCGAGGGCACCGGCGCGTCGACGCCGACGGGCGCGGGCCGACCCCCTTCACTTGGGGGGCGGGGCGCCCCGGACCGGTTCCGCCGTGTGTGCGCCCCGCGCCCGCCGGTTCGGAGAGGACGGCCTTGAAGGTTCTGACGCACAACGTGATGTTCCTGTCCTGGCTGACGCAGAAGAGCGAGGGCGACTGGAACAACGCGGCGCGCTCGCGGCTGATCGCCGAGTCCGCGTACGTCGCGGACCACGACGTGCTGGTCTTCCAGGAACTCTTCGACCCCGGCCCCTCCGAGGAGCTGATGCAGGGCCTGGAGGGCCGGGGGTACCGCCACCGCACGCCGGTGGTCGGGGTGGACGAGTCGGGCTGGGCCGCCACGCACGGCCGCCAGATCTCCCCGCTGCACGCCCGCGGCGGGGTCGCGATCGTCAGCAGGTGGCCCATCCTGCGGATGGAGCAGTACGTCTACGACGTGGCCTGCGGCTGGGACGCCGAGGCCGCCAAGGGCTTCGCCTACGCCGTGCTGGAGGTCGAGGGCCGGCGCGTGCACGTGGTGGGCACCCACCTGCAGTCCGACGACGGCGCGTGCCTGACCGGCCAGGCGAGGATCATGCGCCGCTCCCAGCTGCGCGACATCGACGTCTTCCTGACGGACCGCCGCATCCCCGCGCACGAGCCGGTGATCGTCGCCGGGGACTTCAACACCGACCGCCACTCGCCCGACTTCCAGGACGTCCTGGGCTTCGGGAACCTCCAGGAGGCGGGCCCCCGGACCGGCTGGAAGTACTCCTTCGACACCATCGCCAACGACGCCGCCCTGCACCGCCACCCGGCCGACCCCGCCGAGGACACGGACCACGTCCTGCTCCGCAAGGGCCACGCCCCGCCGTGCGACGCCTGGACGAGCGAGGTCCTGAAGACCTCCTCGCCGAGCTGGGAGGCGGGCGGCCGGGCCTTCACCGACTACAGCGACCACTACCCGGTGACCGCGGGCCGCTGAGCCCGGGCCGGCCGCGGACCGGCACGCCCGTTCCGGCAGTCGCGAGCCGTCCGACAGGAGGAGCGGATATGAGCTACTCGGCACCACAGCAGTTCGGCGAACTCACCTTCGTCTTCAGCACCGGCGAGACCAGACCGCCCGAGGGCTACCACGCCCTGTGCAGCGTCATCCCCGACAACGCCCCGATGACCTGGGTGCGGGGCAGCACCGCCGGCTCGGCCGCGCTGGCCGAGCCCAGGCAGTGGCGCAAGGTCACCGACTCCGACGGGGTGCTGCGCGGCCTGGTGCCGGTGGCCCCTCCCGGGTACCGGGCGCTGAGCGCGCTGTGGTCCTCGGACACCGTCCACGGCCCCCGCGACGTCCTGCGCGACCTCGGCGGCGCGGCCTTCGTCGCCCAGGGCGACCTGCGCTGCGTGAAGGAGGAGATCGGCGGACGCCCCTACGTGGCCCTCGGCGTCTGGCGCGGGCGCGGCGGCCTGGAGATCCCCGAGACCGTCCGCCCCGAGACGATCCCCGGCGGCACGGGCTGCCTGCTGACCCCCGGCATCGCGACCTGGATCTCCTACTTCGACGGCGACTACGAGGGGGAGGACCCCGGCGACGTCCACGTGCTGGACGTGCCGCTGCGGCAGGTCCGCCGGGGGACGGCGAAGGGCCCGGCCGTCACGGGCGCAGGCGACGCGCCCGAGCGGACCGAGCCGGTCGTCGACCGGGAGGTGGTCCTCCCGTGCACCGCCGTCCTCGACCGGGGCGCGTCCACGGAGTGGATCCTGCGCAACTCGCCGACGTACACGGTGCGGCGCCAGCGGTTCCACACCCGGGTCGCGGTCACCGACCTGCGCCAGGACCCGGGCCCGGGCACGGTTCGCGCCACCGTCCCGTGGGGGGTGGACGAGGCGCAGTCGCAGGCCTGCCGCGAAGCCGTCGGCCTGTCCGCGGGGTTCGAGGCGGGCGTCGAGATCGAGGGCCTCGGCGCCAGGGCGGCCGCCTCCCTCAGCCGCGAACTCGGCTACGACAGCACGCGTTTCGTCACCGCCATGACCCGGGAACGGCAGGAGGTCCGCGCCCCCGCGCCGGGCCTGCACCTCACCGCGCTGTACGTCGAGAGCCACCGCATCGAGGTCGTCCGCAACGACCCGGACCACACGCCCCCCTCGGACCGGGCGGGCCTGACGTTCAACGCCCACGCCTCCTGGACGGCGCCCTCCCACCCGCCGCGACCGGCCCGCTGAGGGGCCTGCGCCGAACGGCCGCCGCGCCCCGGTTGCCGCTGTCACCACGGTGTTGACTGTTCATCAGATCTTGCGAACTCGTGGTCGTCGGCTGGTCGGGCCGGACGGGCGGTGGCTACGCTCGGCCGTGTCGTCCGATGGGGGGCGGCACCCGTCGTGTGCCGCACGCGCCCGGCCCTCGCGGCCCTCGGGCGTCGCAGCGGAGCACGCGCGGGCGGTTCCCACGGGAGTGGATCATGAGCTCTGTTGGTCGCAAGACCGTCGCGGTGATGGCCGCGGCCTTGGCCTCGCTGGGTGCGGGGAGCGCGGTCACCGCGTCCGCGGCCGCCTCGACGGCCCCGTCGTGCAGCGGGGCGGAGTGCCCCAGCCTCAAGCCGACCAGGCTCACGACCAGCCAGGCGAGCCTGAACGTCACCCAGATGCAGCTGGAGAACATCCACGCGATGGCCTCCGACGCGGTGACGGGGGAGCCCATCCGCGGTGCCCGGATCGTGTTCGCCACCGTGGGCGGCCGGACGCTGGGCGCGGCCTACACCGACTACGACGGCATCGCCGCGATCACCGCCCCCGAGAACCTGGGCCCCGGCACCTTGCAGGAACTGCTGGGCGGCTACGAGGCCGCGATGGTCGGCGACGGCGTCCACGCCCCGGCCGGCGCCCACGGGGCCATCACCATCGGCACCGACCAGGGCCCCGGCGTCCCGGGCAGCCCGTGTGCCGTGTGCAGCGACCGCGGGCTCAAGCAGGACGTGGTCCCGGTGGACTGGAGCCGGTAGGGGATCGGGTGCGGCACCGGGCGATGCGGCCCCGGGCGTGAGCGCGTCCGAGGCCGCGTGACGACGAGAGGGCGGGACACCATGGCAGGGCCGGACACCGCGACGGAGTCGGACACCGCGACGGAGCAGCCGTCGCCGGTGAGCACGGACGCGATCTGGCGGCTCCCGGTGACGGTCTGCCGCATCACCGGGCTCCTGGGCGAGCGGACGGCCGACGCCCTGCTGGAACGCGCCGTCGCCGTCGCCTCCGCCGGAGAGGCGCTGCAACCCTCCCTGATCGGGGACCGGGAACTGGCCCCCGACTTCCGCCGCTCCCGCTCGTGCCGGGAGTTCGCCGCGCCCGAACTGCTGGCGGCCGTCGACGAGGTGCTGGAGGCGGTCGAGCACACCCTGGGCGTCTCCTGCCGCAACACCGAGCCCGACTACACCCTCAACGTGCACAACGACGGCGACTTCTACCGGCCGCACCAGGACACCAGCGCCGAGTTCTCCCCCCGGCGCCTGCTCACCTTCGTCTACTACCTGCACCGCACGCCCCGGCCGTTCGGCGGCGGCGCACTGCGCGTGTTCGACGCCGCGCTGCCGCTGTACGGCGGGACGACGGGGGAGTGGGAGAAGCGCACCTGGCGGGACTGGGAGCCCGAGCACGACAGCATCGTGTTCTTCCGCCCCACCGCCTGGCACGAGGTGCGCCCGGTGCAATGCCCGAGCCGGCGGCCCGAGGACAGCCGCTTCGCCGTCAACGGCTGGCTGTGCAGCCCCGATCCGGCAACCGGGGCGAGCGGGGCGCGCTGACGCTCAGTCCTTCAGCATCACCAGCGGCAGCCCGCTGCCGTCCCAGGCGAGGCGCGTCTCGTCGGCCCGGTAGCGGTCGGCTTCCAGGTCGGCGGCGAAGGCCTCCAGGAACTCCCGCAGGCCGGCGGCCTCGTAGCCGGCCCGCCAGCCCTCGTGCGACCAGTCGATGATCTGGCCGCGGCGCTGCGGGACGGGCGGGTCCAGGTCGATGCAGATCACGTCGCCGTTGCCGATGGAGATGAAGGGGACCCATCCGGCGGACCAGGCGACGTCCCGGCGGATCACGCCGTCCTCCGCCCGCTCGTCCCAGGGCGGGTCCCCGGCGTCGACGGACCGCTCGCGCCAGTCGTCCACCATCGCGTCGAGCGGGTGGAGCGCGGCGTGTAAACCGATCAGGACCCCCGGCAGGCCGTCGTGGCAGCGGTAGGACTCCCGGACGTCCGGCGGGAGTTCCACCCCCATCGCGGTCTCCGCCGCCCGGATCTGCCCGTCGGTGGCGCCGGGCGGCATCGCGGCCGCCACCTCCGGGGCGATCCGCTCCAGCGCGGCCTCGATCCGCGCCCACAACTGCTGCATCGGGAAGCCCCCTTCGTCGTGCCGAGTCGTCGTGCCGAGGACCGGAACGTAGCACCGGCCACCGACAGTCGTCGGTCGCCGGGCGGTGCCAGGGCTCCTGTCAGAGGCGCCTGGTAGGAAGGGGCTGATCGTCAGCCGGCCGGCCGTCGACGCGTGGTCACCGAAGGAGATCCGGATGCCCGTGGAAGACACTCCCGTGCGGGAGGACGTCATGACGGCCGGGGCGGCCCTGCGGATCTACCCCGATCCGGCGGACGTCTTCGTCGCCGACCAGGCCGAGTTGGCCCGGCACCTGCACCCGCTGGTCTCGATCGACCTGGCCCAGGTCAACCCGGCCTGGCACGGGTGGATCCACCTGCTGAGCCCGTTGGAACCGTCGGAGGGCTGCATCGGCGACCACACCTCGGCCTTCCACACGGGGCTCCAGGCGCCCAACTGGCTCGGCTTCACGCTGGAGGGCGACCGCCTGCGCCTGGCCGGCGACGTGCGCTACTTCGCCCGGGCGGCGGGCCCGGGCGAAGTCCCCGACCCCTGGCCGGGGTTCCACGCCGACCTCGCCGAGCACTGCGAACGCCAGGAGCGCAGCTACCGGGCGCACCGCGACAGCTTCCGCCGCGAGGGCCGGCTCGTCCACCTCGGCGACGACGGCCTGCCGCACCCCGGCCACACCGGAGAGATGGCCCTCCTGGACCAGCTCGGCGGCTACGCCGACTCCGCCGGCAACTGGATCGAGACCGACGTGTTCCCGCTCGACTACGACGGCGACCGCACCTGGCCGGTCGGCCCGTCCGGCCGCCGCTTCGAGTTCGTGGCGGCGGTGCCCGGCTGGCACTACCGCGGCAGCGGCGCCGACTGGATCATGCTGTTCTTCGAACCCGTCGACCGACTGGCCCTGTTGACCTTCGACTGGAGCTGAGGCGCGGACGGCGCCGGGCCGGTCAGGCGCGGCAGCGCAGCAGTTCCAGCGGCGGGCTGGCGAGGAGGTCCGCCCAGAAGTCCTCGCCGAACTCGCGCAGGCCGGCTTCGGACACCTGCAGCGGGACCCACTCGGCGTCGCGGAACCCGGCCGCCCGCAGGCACTGCTCGTAGACCTCGCGGCGCGGGGCCGCGCCCACGATGCTGATCGGCTGCGGGTCGAGGAGGGCCGTGATCCGCACCCGCGGGCCCGTCTCGATCTCCTCGCCGGTCGGCTCGCAGCGGAACCCGTACTTGTCCAGGGAGGGGCAGTCGAAGCGGTAGTCGGGCTTCTGGGCGAGCACGAAGAACTCCCCGCCCGGCACCAGGCTCCGGTGGATGGTGCGGCACATCCGCTCCATCGCCGCGACGTCCTCGGCGTAGTTGAGGCACTGCACTCCCAGCGCGATGTCGAACTTCCGGTCGAGGGGACGCAGTTCGGAGACGTCGCCGACCTCGTAGCGCACACCCAGCGGCTCGCGCCGCTCGATCGCGCGCGCGGCGGCGACCATCTCGGCGGAGATGTCGACGCCGAGGACGTCGGTGGCGCCGCGCCGCTTGAACTCCCTGCTGTAGAAGCCGGTGCCGCACGCCAGGTCGAGGACCGACCGGCCGGCCACGTCCCCGACCAGGCCCAGGAAGCTCGGCACCTCCCCGTAGCGGATCATGGGCAGGGACTTGAACCCCTCGAACGCCTCGCCGATCCCGTCGTACTGCTGCACGCCCACGTGCCGCCCCTCCTGTGCGTCGCCCGCCGGGTCGCGGCCGTGGCGGAAAGTCTCCTCCGCCCCGCCGGGCCGCCGTACTGGCAGATGGCACAAAGAAGTTGGCCGGTGCATCGGGGGCGAACCCTCCTAACACCCAACACCGCTCTCCGGAGGGGCGGGAAACGCCGCCGAAGGTCCATTCGAGTGACGTCCCGCGTCCTCGCGTGTCCGAACGGCCACACTGGCACCGCTGAGGAAGCCAAGCCCGTCGTTCAAAGGAGACGAGTCCGTGAAGAGCCTCGGAAGGACGCTGGTCACCGTCGGTGCCGCTGCGGTTCTGTGCATCGCAGTCCCGTCCAACGCCCAAGCCGCGGAGGGGACTTTCACCTACATCAGCAACAACCAGGAGCACACGCTGGAGAACCCCGAGGGCGACCGGTGCTACGACCTCGGCCGCCGCGTCACCGAGCTGTACAACGACACCGACGCGGAGGCGACCGTCTTCCTCGGCGCCGGCTGCCGGGACGAGGTCAAGACCATCAGGCCGGGTGGTTCGAGCGCCCAGAGCGGCATCCGCTCGGTCAGTTTCACCGACGACGAGTAGCCGGCGCACCCGGCGGCGGGGCGGCCCGGCCGTCCGACGCGATCGTGAAGGGCTCGGACCAGTTGCCGGAATCACCGGACAGGACGACCCGGTAGTCGTCTCCAGGGGGGACGTCCGGCACGGTCACCTCCATCCGTCCCAGCAGGATGTCGAAGTCACGGGCGAGGACCCGGTCGAGGAGGGTGACGCCGCCCGCGCGCAAGGCGATGGACCCCGTGCGGTTGGTGATCTGCGCCGGCGGATCCGAGACGTCCCAGGTGACTTCGACCCGCTCGCCGACCCGCCACACCGCCCCCGCCCGAGGGGAGAGAACGCGCGGCACGTAGACGTCGCGCCGGGACGCGCGCTCGGCGGAGTGGGCGGCCACCGCCGGACCGGCGGCCTGCGCCGGCACCGTGGCGAGCAGGCTCGGCATGGCGGCGGCGGCCAGAGCCACCACGCCCAGGACGGGCCGGTTCCAGATCCTCATGGCCTCAGTGTCCCGGTTCGTCCCGGAGCGGGCGCACGGACGGGCGCCGCTTCCCTCGATCGGGGGAACGGTCGTCGGCGACGGACGGCCCGTGAGGGGGGCGTGGCCCGAGGCGTGAGGGCGGCAAGCGGCCCGTCAGCCGCGTGACGGGGGGTGCGGTGCGGGCGTCACGGCCCCTTTCCCGGTGCGGGTCGGTCGCCTACGGTGGGCCACCCCGAAGACTGAGGAGCGGAGGTTCCCTGTGGCGGAGGACGAGGCGACGACGCAGTACCGCAGCTACGCCTGGGAGGACGAGCACGGCGTCAAGTACGTGGCCGCCTACCCGGGCGACGAGGAGGCCGACGAGGAGCGCAAGGCCGAGCTGCGGGCGTTGGGTGCCCGCGTGTCGGCGGACCTGGTGGCCGAACAACAGGCCGAGCGGGAAGCCGAACAGCAGGCCGAGCGGGAGGCCGAGCGGCGGAGGGCCGGGCGGGCGGCCGGGCGCGCGGGGCCGGCGCTGCGCCTGATCCGTGGTGGGGGCGGCTCGTCCTGAGTGCGTGACCGGGCCCGCCGGTGCGCAGGGCGCGGACGGGCGGAGTGGGGGGGGGGGCCGGGCGCCCCCCCCCCCCCCGGGGGTGGGGGGGGGGGCGCCACCCCGTGGCTAATAAAAAAAGGAAGCGGCCGGCGCAAAAAATTTTGTAGATATAGGGGGT
>NZ_JBHVPH010000013.1:92186-106657 GCF_042887425.1 Kitasatospora sp. NPDC057940 | reverse complement strand
GGCGGCGGGGGGGCGGGGGGCGGGGGGGCCCCGTGCCGGGGGGGGGGGGGGCGGGGGGGGGGGGGGGCCCGGGGGGGGGGGGGCCCCGGGGCGGGGGGGGGGGGGGGGGGGGGGGGGCGGGCCCCCCCCCCCACTCCGCGGTCGTCGGGGTGCTCTCTCCTCCCGGGCGGGGGCCACCGGGCGCGACCCGCTTCAGGCCGGGCCGTCGGGGGTGTGGTCGAAGGTGTGGGCGCGGTGTCGGGCGAGGTCGCCGAAGGAGCGGGCGGCGGCGCTCTGGTAGGCGGTGTCCCGGCGGAGCAGGGCGACGGCGCGCGAGGGGAGCGGCGGGTCGACCGGGACGGAGCGCAGGTGCGGGTGTTCGCGGGTCGTGGCGTCGGGCAGCACGGTGGCGAGGCCGGTGCGTTGGACGATCGCGACGAGCGCGCTGACGGAATTGGCCTCGATGGCGGTCCGCGGCCGGACCCGGTGGTCGGAGAGGAACCGGTCGATGTGCTGCCGGGTCGCGAAGTCACCGCTGAGCAGGGCGAGTTGCTGGTCGCCCAGTTCGCGGACCGGGAGCGGGCCCGAGTGGGCCGCGTACGGGTGGTCGGAGGCGACGACGAGGCCGAGGTGCTCGGTGAACAGGGTGGTGGCGGTGATGGCCGGCAGGTGCGTTCCGCCGAAGGCGATGCCGAGGTCGAGCTGGTCGGCGGCGAGCTCGGACTCGATGCGCTCCTGTGCCAGCTCGCGGACGTCCAGGCTGATCCCGGGGTGGCGCGCGTGGAAGTCCCCGATGAGCGGCCCGGTCAGGTAGGCGGTGAAGGTCGGGGTCACGGCCAGGCGCAGGGTGCCGCGTGAGAGGTCCTTGACGTCCCGCACCGCGCGCTCGGCCGCCGCGAGGTCGCGCAGGGCCCGGCGCGCGTAGTGGGCGTAGGCCTGGCCGGCGTCGGTGAGGCGCACGGTGCGCCCGGAGCGGTCGAGGAGCTGCACGTGCAGCGAGCCCTCCAGTTGCTTGATCTGCTGCGAGAGGGTCGGCTGCGAGACGTGCAGGGCCTCGGCGGCGCGGGTGAAGTTGGCGTGCTCGGCCACGGCGAGCAGGTACCGGAGGTGGCGCAGTTCCATGAGCCAACTATAGGCAGCACTGATGGCAATGATGGCTACTGCGTCTTGGACGCTATAGGCGCAGGTCATGCATCGTGGAGGTCATCGGCAGGCACCAACGGTCGTCGAAGAAGGAGTGACCTCATGAACGAGATGGCGCAGGGTTTCCAGCGGTTCAGCCGGGAGGTGTTCCCGACCCGGGCGGCACTGTTCAAGAAGCTCGCCACCACCCATCAGCCGACCGCGCTGTTCATCGGCTGCTCGGACGCCCGGGTCGTGCCGGAGCTGATCACCCAGACCGATCCGGGCGAGCTGTTCGTCATCCGCACCGCCGGCAACCTCGTGCCCCCGTACACCCGGGGCGCGGACGGTGTCGCGGCGAGCATCGAGTACGCGCTCGGCGTGCTCGGGGTCACGGACGTGATCGTCTGCGGGCACTCCGCGTGCGGCGCGATGACCGCCCTCGCCTCCGGCGGCGACCTCGCGGGCCTGCCCGCCGTCGCCACCTGGCTGCACCACGCGGACGTCGCCAAGGCCCGCACCGACGCGGCCGAGCACCCGGCCGGCGCGGAGCGCGTCGCCGCCCTGGTGAAGGACAACGTCCTCGCCCAGCTGGCCAACCTGAGGACCCACCCGTCGGTGGCCAAGGCCCTGGTGCAGGGCCGGGTGACCCTGCACGGCTGGGTCTACGACATCGGATCCGGCTCCGCCGAGACGCTCGACACCGACAGCGGACGGTTCGTCGCCCTGGCGGGCTGACCACCGCCGTCCCCTCCGACCATCCCTCCCGCCCACCCCCAGACCAGGCCCGGGCACCCGCCCCGGACCCAACCCCGAAAGGCCCATCCCATGGTGCACGCGCAGTTCGACCAGACCGCCCGTCAGCAGCTCGCCCTGGAGGTCGTCGACGCCAAGACCCGCAAGGACCTCACCTGGCAGGAGCTCGCCGACGCGACCGGCCTGTCCGTCGCCTTCGTCACCGCCGCCCTGCTCGGCCAGCACGCCCTGCCCGCCGACGCGGCCAAGGCCGTCACCGAGCTCCTGGGCCTGGACGAGGACGCGGCCCGGCTGCTCCAGACCATCCCGCTGCGCGGCAGCATCCCCGGCGGCATCCCCACCGACCCGACCATCTACCGCTTCTACGAGATGCTCCAGGTCTACGGCACCACCCTCAAGGCCCTGGTCCACGAGCAGCTCGGCGACGGCATCATCAGCGCCATCAACTTCAAGCTCGACGTCAAGACCGTCGAGGACCCCGAGGGCGGCCACCGCGCCGTCATCACCCTGGACGGCAAGTACCTGCCCACCAAGCCGTTCTGATCCCCGTGCGGGCCGGGGGCGGCCGACAGGCCCCCGGCCCGCCGTCCCACCCCCGACCAGTAGGGAGCCGCCACCGTGGACTTCGCCCAGCACACCATCGACCTCGCCCGCCGCAACGTCGCCGAAGGCGGGCGCCCGTTCGCCACCGTCATCGTCAAGGACGGCGAGATCCTCGCCGAGAGCCCGAACAGGGTCGCCCAGACCGGCGACCCCACCGCGCACGCCGAGATCCTCGCCATCCGCGACGCCTGCACGAGGCTCGGCACCGAGCACCTGACCGGCACCACCATCTACGTCCTCGCCCACCCCTGCCCGATGTGCCTGGGCTCGCTGTACTACTGCAGCCCCGACGAGGTCGTCTTCCTCACCACCCGCGACGACTACGAACCGCACTACGTTGACGACCGCAAGTACTTCGAACTCGCCACCTTCTACGCCGAGTTCGCCAAGAACTGGGACGAGCGCCGGATGCCGATGCGCTACCTGCCCAGCGACGCGGCCATCGACGTCTACCGGGCGTGGCGCGAGCGCAACGGCGGCGAACGCCGCGTCGCCGGCGCGCCCGTCGCGGCCTGACGAGGGCGCACACGATGCCCGAGCCGATCGAGAAGGCCGCGTGGATCCGGCTGGAGAACGGCCGGGTCCACGCCGCCGCGGACCTCCCCCTGCTCCTGCACGGCCAGCGCTCGAGCTGAAGGGCGCGATCTTAAAACCGCCTTTGACGAAGCCGCCGGGTGGCCGCCGCCGGCCGCCGCCACCCGCCGGCGGGAAGTGCCGGTCCGCCCGTGCGGTGGCCTGGCGCTTCCTTTGCCTGATGTGGCCGGAACCCGTGTAGTTGTCACCGTACGGTCACCACGGGGTGAACAACACCTAAAGGTCCAGACCACCGCCCAGTACGGCCAGGACGTCCGCCGCGTTCCAGTGCCCGGCGGCGCCCGGGCGAGAGGCCAGGTAGTCGGCGCAGCGGCGCGCGTTCCAGCCGTGGGACTCGGCCAGGCCCGCGGCCAGGGTGCGCAGATAGGGCGCCGACGGCGGATTGAGTTCGGCGCCGGCCAGGCCTTCGGGGGCGGTGAAGGTCAGCAGCGGGTGGCCGTCCAGCTCGCCCGCGTGCACCAGCGTCTCGTACCGGCCGGGCCCGAGCCGGTCGCGTCCTCGGGCGAGGGTGCGGGTGAGGTCGAGGTCGGTGCCGGGGCTGCGGCGCATCTCCTGGGCGGCGATGTCACTGAACTGACTGATCGTCATCAAATAGATGCGACAAGGAAGTTCATCCGGGGCGTCCGGATCGTAGAAGCCGCTGCCGCCGCCCCACACCGCCGACTCCCGCGCGAAGTACAGCGTGCCGGGCAGCACCGCGGCCACGTCCCGGCGTGGCGGTCGGTGGTCGCGGCAGCCGGGGTAGGTGCGCGCGCCGCCGTCGGGGCGGCCGCCGCGCAGGTAGCAGGCGAGCCGGGCGGCGTGCAGGTTCGACCCGTACGCCGCGTACCAGACGAGCCGCGCGCCGCCATCCGAGCCGCCCTCGGGGTCGCCGGCCGTGCTGCCGGACGCGCCGCCCCCGCCCCCGGCCGGCCACCGGCGGGATCCGGCCACCGCCATCGCTAAACCTCCAGATTTGGTGGGTCCGCTTTCACTACCGGTAGCGTCCCCGCCGCTATGGCGTAGACCACTCTTCGCCTTCCCGTCATATGCCTCCTGCCTCTGGCGATTACCCTTCGCCACCGAAAGCGATCGAAAAACCCCGAAATGACTTTCGAATCGTTCCCTGATGCCCCCATATGTCGCCGAAAATGAAAAGTTCCTTTGACTCCACCTTCACGGCATCCAGCGGGCTCCCAGTCGAGTCATGGTGAGTGAGGCACCACGCAAGGTGACTCCCCGCATTCATCCTTATGACTACTCCCAGCCGAGGACACTCCTTATGGACGCACGCCAGGACATGGCAGGCCCGGGAACGCTGAACCGTCCCGGGCCCGCTCACGCCGCCGGTTGGCCGGCCGTCCGGCCCGCGCACCCCCGCAGCCTGCTCGACATCGTCACCGCCACCGCCGACGCCCACCCGCACGCACCCGCGCTGGACACCGGCACCGCCGTACTCGACTACCGCGCCCTCATGCACGAGGTCGACACCCTCGCCGGCGTCCTCGCCGGGCACGGCATCGGCGCCGGAGACCGGGTCGGCGTGCGCATCCCCTCCGGCACCGCCGACCTGTACGTCGCCATCCTGGCCGTGCTGCGCTGCGGCGCCGCCTACGTGCCCGTCGACGCCGACGACCCCGACGAGCGCGCCGACATGATCTGGCAGGACGCCCAGGTGTGCGCCGTCCTCGGCGCCGAACGCCGACTCGCCCCCGGCTCCGCGGCCGGGCCCGGCGGCAACCCCGCCTGGCCCACCCCCGACGACGACGCGTGGATCATCTTCACCTCCGGCACCACCGGCCGCCCCAAGGGCGTCGCCGTCACCCACCGCTCCGCGGCCGCCTTCGTCGACGCCGAGGCCCGCCTCTTCCTCCAGCAGCAGCCGCTCGGCCCCGGCGACCGCGTCCTGGCCGGCCTGTCGGTGGCCTTCGACGCCTCCTGCGAGGAGATGTGGCTGGCCTGGCGCCACGGCGCCTGCCTGGTGCCCGCCCCCCGCTCCCTCGTCAAGGCCGGCACCGACCTCGGCCCCTGGCTCGTCGAGCGCCGCATCACCGCCATCTCCACCGTCCCCACCCTGCTCGCCCTGTGGCCGCAGGAGTGCCTGGACGCCGTGCGCCTGATCATCGTCGGCGGCGAGGCCTGCCCCGCCGAACTCGTCGAGCGCCTCGCCACCCCCGGCCGCGAGTTCTGGAACACCTACGGCCCCACCGAGACCACCGTCGTCGCCACCGCCGCCCGCATGCTCCCCGGCCAGCCCGTACGCATCGGCACCCCCCTGGACGGCTGGGAGATCGCCGTCGTCGACGCCGCCGGCCACCCCGTCCCCTGGTACGAGACCGGCGAACTCCTCATCACCGGCATCGGCACCGCCCGCTACCTCGACCCCGCCAAGGACGCCGAGAAGTTCAGCGCCCACCCCGCCCTCGCCTCCCCCCGCGTCTACCGCAGCGGCGACCTCGTGCGCAACGACCCCGAAGGCCTCGTCTTCGTCGGCCGCGCCGACGACCAGATCAAACTCGGCGGCCGGCGCATCGAACTCGGCGAGATCGACGCCGCCCTCCAGGCCCTGCCCGGCATCCGCGCCGCGGCCGCCGCCGTCCGCAAGAGCCCCGCCGGCGCCGACCTCCTGGTCGGCTACCTCGTCGCCCAGCCCGGCACCACCCCCGACCTCACCGCCGCCCGCCAGCACCTGCTCGGACGCCTGCCCGCCCCGCTCGTGCCCGTCCTCGCCCTCGTCGACTCCCTGCCCACCCGCACCTCCGGCAAGGTCGACCGCAACGCCCTGCCCTGGCCGCTCGCCACCACCGGCACCGCCACCCCCGGCACCGCCACCCCCCTGGACGGCACCGCCGGCTGGCTCGCCGGCCGCTGGGAGAGCATGCTCGGCATGGCCCCCGGCCACGGCGACGACTTCTTCGCCCTCGGCGGCTCCAGCCTCACCGCCGCCCGCCTCGTCTCCGAACTGCGCACCCGCCACCCCGGCGTCTCCGTCGCCGACCTCTACGCCCACCCCGTCCTCGGCGACCTCGCCGACTACCTCGACAACCTCGCCGGCCCCCCTCATCCCGGCGGCGCCGCGCACACCCCCGCCCCCGCCCCCACCCGCACCGTGCGCCGCACCCCCGCCAGCGCCGGCCTGTGGCAGACCCTCATCCTGCTCGGCGTCTTCGGCATCTCCGGACTGCGCTGGATCCTCGCCCTCACCGCCTTCGACAACCTCATCGGCAACCACCTCAGCTGGGCCCCGCACAGCTCCTGGTGGCCCGTCGCCGCCGGCCTCCTCCTCTTCTACAGCGCCCCCGGCCGCACCCTCCTCGCCGCCGGCGCCGCCCGCCTGCTCACCGCCGGCCTGCGTCCCGGCACCCACCCCCGCGGCGGCCAGGCCCACCTGCGACTGTGGGCCGCCGAACGCGCCGTCACCCTCTTCGGCGTCGGCGCCCTCGCCGGCACCCCCTGGGCCCTGCGCTACGCCCGCGCGCTCGGCTGCCGCATCGGCACCGGCGTCCTCCTGCACACCCTGCCCCCCGTCACCGGCCTGGCCCGCATCGGCGCCGGCGCCACCGTCGAACCCGAAGCCGACATCGCCGGCTGGTGGCTCGACGGCGACACCCTCCACCTGGGCCACATCGACATCGGCGACGGCGCCCGCATCGGCGGCCGCTCCACCCTCATGCCCGGCGCCCGCATCGGCGCCGGCGCCGACATCGCCCCCGGCTCCTGCGTCACCGGCGCCGTACCCGCCGGCGAACACTGGCACGGCTCCCCGGCCCGGCCCTCCACCGAGGCCCGCACCACCTGGCCCGCGGCCACCGCCACCCCCCGCTCCCGCTTCTGGAACCTCGCCTACGGCGTCGGCCTGACCGTCTTCGGCCTCCTGCCGATCATCGCCGCCCTCCCCGCGCTCGCCATCGTCTTCACGATGGTCGACACCGACCGCACCCTCACCGCGGCCCTCCTCCAGCTCCTGCCCGCCACCATCCCGCTGGCCGCCCTCACCCTGGTGTGCCACGCCACGCTGATAGCGACCACGGTCCGCCTCCTGTCCATCCCGCTGCGCCCCGGCTTCCACCCCGCCCACGGCCGCGTCGCCTACTGCGCCTGGGCCGTCACCCGGCTCAGCGACACCGCCCGGCGCACCCTCTTCCCCTTCTACGCCAGCCTCTTCACCCCGGTGTGGCTGCGCCTGCTCGGCGCCAAGGTCGGCCGCCGCGTCGAAGCCTCCACCGTCCTGGCCCTGCCCGGCCTGATGCGCGTCGACGACGGCGCCTTCCTCGCCGACGACACCCTCGTCGCTCCCTACGAGCTGCGCGCCGGCTGGCTGCACATCGGCCCCGCGCACGTCGGGCGCCGCTCCTTCGTCGGCAACTCCGGCATCGTCGGCCCCGGCCGCCGACTGCCCGACAACTCCCTCGTCGGCGTCCTGTCCGACACTCCCGTCAACGCCCCCGAAGGCTCCTCCTGGCTCGGCCGCCCCGCCTTCGCCCTGCCGCGCGTCGCGGCCGCCGGCGGCGACGCCCGCACCTACAACCCGCCCCGGCGCCTGATGTGGGCCCGCGCCGGCGTCGAACTGTGCCGCCTGCTGCCCATCGTCCTCGCCGCCCTCCTCGGCGACCTCGTCCTCGCCACCCTCCAGGAACTGCGCGACGACTACGGCCTCCCGCGCGCCCTGGCCGCCGCCGGCCTCGTCCTCATCGGCGCCGCCGTCATCGCCTGCCTGGTCACCACCGCCGCCAAGTGGCTCCTCGTCGGGCGCTTCCGCGTCGCCGAACACCCCCTGTGGTCCACCTTCGTGTGGCGCAACGAGCTCTACGACAGCTTCGTCGAGGAACTCGCCATGCCCTTCGGCGGCTCCACCATCACCGGCACGCCCTACCTCAACGCCTGGCTGCGCAGCCTCGGCGCCCACATCGGGCGCGGCGTGTGGTGCGAGACGCACTGGCTGCCCGAGAGCGACCTCGTCACCGTCGAGGCCGGCGCCAGCGTCAACCGCGGCACCGTCCTGCAGACCCACCTCTTCCACGACCGGGTCATGCGCCTGGGCCCCGTCCACCTCGGCCCCGGCTCCACCACCGGCCCGCACTCCATCGTCCTGCTCAACTCCTCCCTCGGCGCCGGCACCACCGTCGGCCCCGCCTCCCTGGTCATGCGCGGCGAGAACGTCCCCGGCACCACCCGCTGGCTCGGCAACCCCGTCGCCGCCTGGAACGCCGACCCCGCCCTCGCCCTCACCCCCGTCCCCGTCGCCGGGCGGCGGGCCAAGCGCAAGGTCGGAGTGTGACGCAGATCACTGCCGCTGGGCGATGAGTTGACGATGCGGTCGCGGTCCTACCCGGGTAGACCGCGACCGCATCCGTTCCCGAAAGGGCGTACCGACCATGACCGCCACCCCCGCCAAGGGCCCCGCCGGCTACTTCCCGTCCATCGAGAAGAAGTACGGCCGACCCGTCGCCGAGTGGAAGGACCTCATCCGGGCCTCCCCGCTCGGCAAGCACATGGAGCTCGTCGCCTGGCTCAAGACCGAGCACGGCCTCGGCCACGGCCACGCCAACGCCCTCGTCGCCCACACCCTCGCCGAAGCCGCGGCCTGAGCTCGCCGCCCGGCTCTGCTGGTGACGCCCGGTTCCCGGCTCTGCTGGTGACGCCCGGTTCCCGGCTCTGCTGGTGACGCCCGGCCTGCGCCCCGCGGCGGGTAGCGGATGGCGGGCCGGCGGACGACGACGGGGCCGGGGCCGCCTGCGGCACGATCGGGAAGCAGGCGGCCCCGGACCCGGGTCGTTCCGTACGGGCGGGGCATCGACCGCGATGCCCGTACGGCTGCGGTCGGGACCCATTCGACGACTTCAACAGCACTTGAAGTCAAGCCCCCGGCGGCCCGGGGCGCCGGAGGGCGGGGTAGCCTCGCTCCCGGCGGGGGCCGGCGGACGAGGTTTCAGGGGCGGTCGAATGGAACAGCAACAGCGCGGCTACTGGCGGGTCGCGGACGGTTCGGCGGTCAGCTCCACCCAGGCCCAGGTCGCCTGGACCAGGGCCGCCTACCCGGCCCTGGTGGACGTGGCCCGCCGCTACCACGCGGTGATCACCTACTCCGAACTGGCCGAGACCGTGCAGGAGGCGGCCGGAGTGCGCACCCGGGTGCACCAGCGCACCTGGATCGGCAAGGTCCTGGCCCTGGTGGTGCGCGAGGCGCACCGCCGCGGGGACCCGCCGCTGACCGCACTGGTGGTCCACTCCACCGACGGCATGGTCGGCGTCGGCTACCAGGAAGTGCTGGCCGTGGCCGGACAGCCGCCGCTGGCAGCGGACATGGACCGCGAACACCACGCCGCCGCCGCCCGCCTCGCCTGCTACCGGCACTTCGGCGCCCAGCTCCCCGCCGACGGCGGCACCCCCGCCCTGGCCCCGCGCCTGCAAGCGGCCGTCAACCGCAAGGCGGCCGCCGCCACCCCGCCCCGCCCCCCGGCGATCTGCCCCTCCTGCTTCCTCCAACTGCCCGCCACCCGCATCTGCGACTCCTGCGGCGCCAGCGCGTAGGGGCCCTCCTGCGGATCACGCCGGGCCCGGACGGAGCAGCAGGCCGAATGGGATGATCTTGCCGGCAGTTCCGTACGAGGAGGCACGGTGGACGACCATTCGAAGCACGACCACTCCCGGTGGGAGGGCGTCGTGATCGCGGCCCGCGAACGTGCCCGCTCGCGGCAGGCCCTCATGGTCGAGCGCTTCGGACTGTCAGGTGACGTGCAGTACCACTGGTCGATGGACGACGCGCGGATCACCTGGTCGCGCAGGAGGAAGTGGTCGCGCAGGAGCGAGGTGTTCCTCACCGGCCGGCTCACGATGATCGGCAGCGTCAGCCTCGCCCGGCAGACCTGGCTGTGGTCCTGGGCGAACGAGTCGCTGCCGCCCGCCGTCCTGGGCGACATCGAACGGGTGCGGCGCTTCGGCGAGGACGACGACTTCCCCGTCCTGCCGTGGCCGGGCTTCGACTCCCACCCCGAACTCGTCGCCGAGGCGCGGACGGTCGCGGCCTCGGTGCTCGACGCCGACGGGCTGTGGATGGAGTCGACGGACGACACCGAGCTCCACTTCCTGCTCCACGACCTGGTGCCCGCCGCGGCGGCCGACTAGACGGACGGGCGGGACGCCGGGCGGTCGGGCGGGCGCTCGGCTGGGCGGTCGGGTAGGCGGACGGCTCGTCGGACGGCCGGGCGGGCGGCGGGGCCCGCGGACCCGCGGCGGGGCGTCAGGCCCGGACCCCGGCGGGCAGGCGGCCCGGCATCTGCCAGCCCTCGGCGAGCCGGGAGGGGGCGAGCCGGCGCCCGTCGCCGAAGAACTCGCAGAACTTCATGATCAGCGGATCCCAGCCGAGCGGGTCCACGTAGTGGTCCGTACCGGGCACGAGCAGGCGCTCCTCGACGTGCGCGCGCACCACGGTGACCTCGAAGGCGGTGCAGTGCGGGTTGCCCGCCAGCGGCGCGGCCGCTTCCAGCCGGCACTCCAGCTGGACCGGGCACTCGGCGACGCGCGGCGCGCGCACCAGCTCCGACGGCTGCTCGGTGAGCCCGGCGGCGGCGAACTTGCCCCGCTCGAAGCGGTAGCCCTGCTGCCGCCGGTGCTCGGTCACATCCGGGTTGGCGGTCAGCAGCGCGAGGGCGTCGACGGCGTCCACCTGCCCGGAGGAGGGCAGGTTGAGCACGCACTCGCCCTCGCGCCGCAGGTTGACGGCCGTCTGGGCGGTGTTGCCCAGGCCCAGCACGCAGGACTGGCCCAGCCACCACGCCGAGGACATCGGCGCCAGGTTGGCGCCGCCGTCCTCGTTGCGCGAGCTGATCAGCACCACCGGGGTGCCGAAGTAGAGGACCTTGAGGTCGGTGGCCTTGTGCACGGGAGCCGTCCTTGGGTGGGGAACCGTTGCCGGCCTCCGACTCTGCCCCCGCCCGGGAGGGGGCGCTGGCGGCGATCGGACACCGCGTTCCCGGCCCCGGCGGGGGCGCGCGGCCCTACGCCGGACGGCCCTACGTTGGACGGCCCCGCACGCATCGGCTCGGCCCGACGTGCCGGCACGGTCCGGCGCGCCGGCAAGGCCTGGCACGCCGGTTCGGCCGTACGGGCGGGTTCAGCGCCCGTACGGGCCGGCGGTCAGAACGCGGCGCTGACCGGACCGCGGGCGGCCACCGTACGGGCCTGGCCGTCGCGCAGCCGGTAGGACAGGCCCACGACGGCCGCCGAGCCCTCGGCCACCTTGGCGGCCAGCAGCTGGGAACGCTCCAGCAGCAGGTCCACGGTCTGGCGGATGTGCTCGTCGACGATCCCGTCCGGGTCCTCGATGCCCGCGGCCCGGGCCGACACCACGCTCGGGGTGACCCGCTCCACCACGTCCCGCACGAACCCGCCCGGCAGCCGCCCCTGGTCCAGGGCATCCATCGCCGCGCCCACCGCGCCGCACGAGTCGTGCCCCAGCACCACCACCAGCGGGCACTCCAGCACGCTCACCCCGTACTCGATGCTGCCCAGCGCCTCCGCCCCGGTGACGTGCCCGGCCGTCCGCACCACGAACAGGTCGCCCAGCCCCCGGTCGAAGATGATCTCGGCCGCCAGCCGGGAGTCCGAACAGCCGAACAGCACCGCGAAGGGCCGCTGAGCCGGCGCGAGGGCGGCCCTGCGCCCGGCGTCCTGGTTGGGGTGCTCCGGGCTGCCCGCGACGAAACGGGCATTGCCCTCCATCAGCACCCGCATCGCCTGGTCGGGGCCGGATATCGGTGAGGAGATCATGCCTGCACCCTAGATCGCCGCAGGTGGGGCCCGCAGCAGGGGGGCCGGGGCAGGGGCCCGCCACCGCGTCGCTCCTCACCCGGCCGGCCCGGTCCACAGCCCAGTCGGCCCAGTCCACGGCCCGCCCGCCCTGCTGCGGCCGGCCTCGCCCGGCCGCTTCGCCGCCCGTGTGGCGGGAGGCCGGGGGATGTCGTCAACTCGCCGCCTGAGTGGCGGTGTTGGGCGTGACGGTGCCGGTCAGCGGCCCGGCCTGCCCTTGGAGACGAACACCTGGACCGTCGAGTGCTCGGGCGCGGTGTGGCCGGCCTGCGGCGCGGAGTTGATGACCGACCCGGCGGGCACGTTCCAGTCGGTGAACTCGTGGACCTCGTAGCGCAGTCCCGCCGCCTCCAGCGCCCTGACGGCCGCGTCCTTGGCCAGGTTGACGACCGGCGGCACACTCACCTGCACCCCGTCGGTCGGCTGCATCAACGGGGAGGGGGTGCCGAAGGCCATCGACGGCCCGGGCGCGGGAGCGGACCCGGCGGGGGATGGCGCGCCGGAGGACATCGGCGCCGAAGCGTTCGCGGGGCCCGCGGGCAGGCCACCGGAGGGCGACGGGCCCGAACCCGGCGCGAGCAGTGCCGCACCCGTGCCGATGGCGACCACCGCGGCCACCGCCACCGCGCCGCCGAGCACGGCGGTGCGACGGCGCACCGTGCGCCGGATGGCGAGGGCGTCGACGACGGGGGGCGGGGTGCTGTCGGCGAACGCGGTCATGGTGGCGAGGAGTTCCTTGTCGAAGTCGGGGCCGAAGCCAGGGTCGGGGGAGGGGCGGCCGGGGACGGGATCGTGGGACGGGAAGCGGGTCATCACGCACCTCCGCGCGAGGTCGGCGGCGCGGACGGGACGTCCTGCCGGGGCAGTGCGGCCCGCAGTTTCGCGAGGCCGCGGGCGAGTTGGGAGCGCACGGCGCCGGGGGAGATGTCCAGCGTCTGCGCGATCTCCTGGTCCCCCAGGTCGTGGAGGTAGTACAGGACGACCACGGTGCGCATCCCCATCGGCAGCGTGTGCAGCGCCGTGACGAGCTCCGCGCGCAACTCCACCGACCGGTAGGCGTCGCGCGGGTCGGCGTGCTCGGCGCCGGGCGCCGCGGCGGGCCGCTCGCCGGAGCGGCTCAGCCGCCGCCAGCGGTCGTTGGCCAGGTTCACCAGGATCCGGCGCACGTACGCCTCGGGCGCCTCCGCGGCCGCCACCCGCCGCCAGTTGCGGCAGGACCGTTCCAGCGCCTCCTGGACGAGGTCCTCCGCGGTGTGCGCGTCCCCGGTGAGCACGTACGCCGTCCGGAACAGCGCGCCCGAACGCTGCTGTACGAACTCGACGAAGTCGATCCCGGGACTGGCCCTGCGCAGCCTCACCCGCCGCCCTCGCTCTCTTCACTCTTCCGCCGTCACCTTCGCCCCCATGACGGACCCCGGCGCCGCCCTGCTGCACGGCCATCGCGAAAGTGGCGCGGCTCACAACGCTTCGAAGCCGCACGGGCCGCACGGGCCGGACGGACCGCACGGGCCGGACCACTGCGGCAGCCCCGGGAGCACGCGCGCGGGCACAACGATGCGCAAACGATGCGACTAGCCCGGGCGGTGGCCGCTCCGAGACGGTCGCAGTGTGCACGCACTGATCGACCGGCCGGCACCCCGGCCCCCGGAGCCCCGGCCCCCGACAGACGAGAGGCCCCGCATCGGACCCCCCGGCACCGAACCTTCGGGCGGCGGCGGACAGGCCGGGCTGCGCGCCCTGGCGGCACGCGTGGCCGGCGGCGACGAGCGGGCCTTCGAGGAGCTGTACGCCGCCACCGCCGGAACCGTCCTGGGCCTGGTGCTGCGGGTGCTGCGCGACCACGCCCAGGCCGAGGAGGTCACCCAGGAGGTGTTCCTACAGGTGTGGCGGGAGGCGGCGCGCTACCGCCCCGAACGCGGCGAGGTCCTGCCCTGGATGCTCACCCTCGCCCACCGGCGCGCCGTCGACCGGGTCCGCTCCGCCCAGGCCACCGCCGACCGCGACCGCACCGCCGCCCTGCGCGCCTACACCCCGGTCTTCGACGAGGTCGCCGACCAGGTCGAACGCGACCTGGACCGCGGCCGGGAACGCGAACGGGTCCGCCGCGCCCTGGCCACCCTCACCGACGTCCAGCGCGAATGCCTGCTGCTGGTCTACTACGGCGGCCGCACCCAAGCCCAGGCCGCCGAAGCCCTCGGCGCCCCCCTCGGCACCGTCAAGACCCGCATCCGCGACGCCCTGCTACGCCTGCGCACCCAACTCGCCGACCCCCCACCCCACCCGGCACAGCCCCGCACCCGCACCTGCCTGCCGAATCTGTAGACCGACCTGCATATTCCTCTCGGGCTCGCGGTCGTGGTGCGCGCAGGAGGTCGACGGCTTCGACTTCCTGTGCGCGTCGCGTCGGCGGCACGGTTCTGTGCCTGGGCCCGCACCTGCCGGGGGTCCTCGGCGCGCCGGGGAGTGAATCTGTAGACCGACCTACATATTCCCCTCGGGCCCGCGGCCGTGGTGCGCGCAGGAAGTCGGCGGGTCCGACTTCCTGTGCGCGTCGCGTCGGCGGCACGGTTCTGTGCCTGGGCCCGCACCTGCCGGGGGTCCTCGGCGCGCCGGGGAGTGAATCTGTAGAC
>NZ_JBHVPH010000013.1:90534-92089 GCF_042887425.1 Kitasatospora sp. NPDC057940 | reverse complement strand
GACCGACCTACATATTCCCTCCAGGTCCGCGGTCGAGGTGTGCGTAGGAAGTCGGCGGGTCCGACTTCCTGCGCGCACCGACCGCTTCCGCGGGACGAGCCCTGCTGCGCCGCCCCGCATTCGCGACGCCCGCTGCCCGGCCCGCCCCGCATAGGCTCACGCATGTGCCCGTCCCCGTCCCGGTCCCCGTCCCCGCGACTGCCTCCGCCGGCCGGCCGCCGGCCCAGGCCAGCCTGACCACCGGTGCCCTCGCCCGCATGCTCGGCGTCTCCCCGACCACCGTCCGCTCCTGGGAACGCCGCTACGGCATCGGTCCCGCCCGGCGCGATCCCGGGCGACACCGCCAGTGGAGCCCGCGGGACGTCGCCGTCCTGGCGGAGATGTGCCGTCTGACCGCCCGCGGCGTCACTCCGGCAGAGGCGGCCCGCCTCGCCCTCGCCGCCGAGGCCCCAGAACCGCCCGAGGCTCACGAACCCCCCGAGGCTCACGAACCGCCGCCGCCGCCTGCCGGCGCACCGGCAGGCGGCGGCGGGAACACCCTGCCCGTCGGCACCGTCCGCCCCGAATGCCGGGGGCTGGCCCGCGCGGCCGTTCGCCTCGACGCCCCCGAGCTCGCCCGGATCCTGCGACACAGTGTCGACACCCTCGGCCCGGTCGCCGCCTGGACCGAGGTGATGATGCCCGCGCTGCGCGCCGCCGGCCGCAAGTGGGCCGCCGAGGGCGAGCGCTACGTCGAGGTCGAGCACCTGCTGTCCTGGCACGTCGCGGCCGCTCTGCGCCGCGCCGCCGACCGGGTCGAGCCGCCGCAGGGGCCGGCCGTCCTGCTCGCGGGCATGCCCGCCGAACTGCATGCCCTGCCGCTGGAGGCGCTGGCCGCGGGGCTGGCCGAACGGGGCCTGCCGTTTCGGATGTTCGGCCCGGCGCTGCCGACCGAAGCCCTGCTGGAAGCGGTCCGCCGCACCGGCCCGCCCGCCGTCCTGCTCTGGTCCCAGGTCGCCCGCACCGCCGACCGGGCCCTGGCCCGCCGTGTCGCCGAGACCGCGTGGGGCCCCCACGGTGCCCGCACCCGTCCCGTCGTCCTGACCGCCGGCCCCGGCTGGACCGGCTCCCGCCGCCCCCCGGGTGCCCTGCGCCCCCGCGACCTGCCCACCGCCCTCGACCAGCTGGAGCACCTGCTGCGCTGACCCCCGCCTGCCGGTGTGGTCATGTGGCGCGGTTCCACAGACCGGCTCGCGCCGCTGGTTTCGGGCTTGAATATACCGACCGGTCTATAGATTTGATCGCGCCCACAGTGTCGACAGCGCGCACAGGAAGTCGGCCTGCCCGACTTCCTGTGCGGGGCGCCGCAAAGGGGGGAAAATATATCGGTCGGTCTACATATTCGGCTGCGCGGACGGCGGGCGGACGGGCGGGGCCGGGCGGCGGGAGCGGTTCGGCGCGCGCGAGAAGTCGGACCTGCCGACTTCTCGCGCGGCCGGGAACGGGGGGCCCCAGAAAAATTCAGGTCGGGGTACAAATTTGCGGTGTGTTATAAACATATGACGCTGGCGACGAA
>NZ_JBHVPH010000013.1:0-90527 GCF_042887425.1 Kitasatospora sp. NPDC057940 | reverse complement strand
CGTGGGGGGGGGGCGGGGGGGGGGGGGGGGGGGGGGGGGGGGGGGGGGGGGGGGCGGGGGCGGGGGGGGGGCGGCCCCCCCCCCCCCCCCCCCCGCGGCCGGAATCGTGGCGCCAGAGAAATATGCAGGTCGGTCTACATATTTCCTCCCTGCCGGGGGCCGCAACGCCGCAGCGCACAGGAAGTCGGCGGGGCCGACTTCCTGTGCACGGGCGGGCCTGCGGGGCGTGGGGAGGTGGGGGTGCGGCCCCCGGTTACCGGGGGGTTGTTCGCCGGGGGCCGCGGTTCATGGGCTGATGCCGGCTCAGGAGGCGGGCATCAGGACGGTGTCGACGATGTAGACGGTGGCGTTGGCGGTCTGGACGTCGCCGCACAGCACCTTGGCGGCGGAGTTGACGGTGAAGTCCGGGGCGGCGCCGGTCACGGTGAGGTCGTCGGAGGCCAGGGTCTTGTGCCCGCCGGCGAGTGCCGCCGGAGCCAGGCGCTGGGGGACGACGTGGTAGGTGAGGATCTTGGTGAGCTTGTCCTTGTCGGCGAGGACGGCGTCGAGGTCCTTCTTCGGGAGCTTGGCGAAGGCGTCGTTGGTGGGGGCGAAGACGGTGATGTTCTTCGCGGAGTTGAGGGTGTCCACCAGGCCGGCCTGCTTGACGGCGGTGACGAGGGTGGACAGCAGCGGGTTGTTGGAGGCGGCGGTGGCGACCGGGTCCTTGGCCATGCCGGTGAAGCTGCCCGCCCCGTCCTTGGGGACGGCCGCGCACGCGGTGCCGAACGGCTGCCCGGCCGTCACCTGCTCGGCGGCCTGGGCACCGGAAGCCGGGGCACCGGAAGCCTGGGCGCCGGAAGCCTGGGGCGCGGCGGCCGCGGTGGTGCTCTTGGCCGTGTCCGAGGACTTCGCCTCGCCGCCGCCACCGCTGCTGCTGCACGCGCTCAGGGCGGCGGCCAGCAGGCCGGCGGCGAGGACGGCGGCGAAGGGCTTGCGGACCAGGACGGTCGTGTTCATGGACGGATTCTCCTGTCAGGGGGCATCGGGCGGATCCCGGATGCCGAAGGGGTGGGGAGGTCGTGGGGGTGGGGTCAGGTGACGGTGACGACGACGCTGTGCCAGCCCGTCGCCCCCGAGGGGTAGGGGGGTGTGCGGGTGGCGGGCTGGACGGCCCCGGTGCCGTCGGTGGCGCGGGTTTCGAGGCGGTGGGTCCCGGGGGCGGCGCCGGTCCAGGTGTGGGTCCACTGGCGCCACAGGTCGGGCCCGGCGTCGGCGGCCAGTTCGGCCTGCCGCCAGGGCCCGCCGTCGACGCGCACCTCGACGGCGGCGATGCCGCGGTGGGTGGCCCAGGCGGTGCCGGCCACCGTCACGTCGCCGGGCGGCACGCGGGCGAACGGCGCGGGCACGTCGATCCGTGAGGCGGTGCGGACCTCGCCGGTGCGGTCCCAGCCGCGCTGCACCCAGTACGGGTCGCGGGCGGCGAAGGTGGTCACCTCCAGGTCGACGAGCCACTTGGTGGCCGAGGTGTAGCCGTAGAGGCCGGGCACCACCGTGCGGCAGGGGAAACCGTGCTCGACGGGCAGCGCCTCGCCGTTCATCGCCACCGCGAGCAGCGCCTGGCGCCCGTCGAGGAGCGTCTCGACCGGGGTGCCGATCGTCATGCCGTCCTGCGAGCGGCCGACGAGCTGCTCGGCGCCGGCGCGGACGCCGGCGCGGCGCAGCAGGGCGGGCAGCGAGGCGCCGAGCCAGCGGGTGGTGCCCGCGTAGGGGCCGCCGACCTCGTTGGAGACGCAGGACAGGGTGTGGTCCAGCTCCTCCAGCCCGAGGGCGAGCAGGTCGTCGAAGCCGATCAGCAGCGGGCGGTCGACCAGGCCGTGCAGCCGCAGCGACCAGGCGCGCGGGTCGATGCGCGGCAGGGTCAGGGCGGTGTCGACGCGGTAGAAGTCGGCGGTGGGGGTGATGAACGGGGGCAGGCCGGGGACCGTGGCGCCGACGGCGCGCGGCAGTGGCGGCGCCGGGCGCAGCGGCGGCGGCAGGCGGACGGCGGCGCGGGCCGCGCTGACGTCGCCGCGCCGGTCGGACAGGACGCGTCCGGCCGTGCCGAGGGCGGCGGCCGCGCCGATCGTGGCGCCGGCCGCCAGGACGCGCCGCCGCCCGGGCCCGGCCGGCCGGACCGGGCCCGAGCCGAGGGAAGGGCCAGGGGAAGGGCCAGGGGAAGGGCCAGGGGAAGGGTCGGGGGAGAGGGCGGGTCGGGTCAGCCACCACAGCACGGCGACCGCGCCGCCGGCCGCGGCGGCGGAGGGCATCAGGTCGGTGGGGACGGCCTGCGGGCGGGTCAGCGCGGCCCAGGCGCCGAGGCCGCCGAAGGCCGCGAACAGGGCGGCGGCCGCACCGCGACGGCGTCCGGCCAGCACGCCGAGGGCCGCGGCCGCGAGGCCCATGACGGTGTAGATCCCGCCCAGCAGGACCGCCTTGTCGCCGGTGCCGAACCGCTGGACCGCCCACGCCTTGACGGCGGTGGGCGCGAGGTCGATCGCCGCCGAGCCGATCGCCACCACCGGTGAGGCCTGGGGGCGGGTGAACGCCGCCGCCGCCTCACCGGCTCCCACGGCCGCGGCGGCCGCCGCCAGCCCGCACAGCGCCGCCACGGCCGGCCCGGCGGCACGGGTGCGTGCTCGGGGGAGGGCGCCCGGCGGGCTGCTGCTCGTCTCATCGGTCACGGTCCTCATTCGGCGGTCCGGCTCCACCGGATGGGTGCGAGTCCGGATACCCCCCGATCGGGTGACACCGCCCTGGCCGGGTGACACCGCCCGGTCAGGGGCGGGGGCCGCTCAAGGGGCGCCCGGGCACCCCTTGAGCGGCCCCCTCACCGTCTCCTGACCCCGGCCCGCACCGTCTCCTGACCCCGCCCCGGCCCGGCCGTCCCGCTCAGGTGAACGGGATCAGCAGGACCGGCGCCCCCGTGGGATGCGCGGAGCCGGCCGAGGGCTCCACCGTGACCCCGATGCCGCGCGCACCGTCCAGAGGGCCGTCCAGCAGGAACGCGCCGTCGCCCCGGGGCATCAGCCCCGCCGGGCGCATCGCGGCGCCGTCGTCGAACCACAGCTCGTACGCCGTGCCGTCCGCCGGGGCGGGCAGGCCGGAGGCCAGGAGGACGGCCCGGCCCCTGTCGTGCGACCAGACCACCGCCCCGCTGCCGGTGCCGCCGGCCGCCGGGCCGCTCGCCCGCCGGGCGTCGGGTGCCGTCAGCAGCCCGGTGACCTGGTCCTGGTGCCGCTGCAGCGCGGCGGCGAGGGCCCTGGCCCGGTCCGCCTCCCGGTGCTGCTGGACGGCCACGCCGCCGAGGGCGGCGGCCGCCGCCAGACAGGCCGCCAGCGCCAGCCGGGGCCAGCCGCGGGCGAGCCGCCCGGGGCGCCGGGCGCCGTCGGGCCCGGCCGCGGCGCGCGGGGCCTCCTGCCGGACGGTGTCCAGGGCGCCCATCACCCGCGACTTCAGTTCCCCGGGCACCGCGACGGCCTGCGCGGCGCCCAGCCTGGCCAGCGTCGCCGTGAACTCGGCCACCTCCCGGGCGCAGGCCGGACACTGCGCCAGGTGGCGTTCGAACTGCGCGCGCTCGTCCGCGTCGAGGGCGTGCGCGGCGTAGGCGCCGGTCAGCGTGTGCAGGTCGGCGCCGCTCATGCTCCCACTCCCAGGCAGTCGCGCAGCCGGATCAGCGCGTCGCGCATCCGGGTCTTGACGGTGCCCAGCGGCGTGCCGAGCAGTTCGGCGACCTGCGGGTAGGTGTACCCGCGGTAGTAGGCCAGCGTGATCGACTCCCGCTGCAGCTCGGTCAGCCCCTTCAGGCAGCGCCGCACCTGCTCGCGCTCCAGCCGCCCCTCGACCTGCTCGGCGACCTCGTCGAACGCCGGCGTGTGCGAGGCGGCGGCGGCCCGCCGGTCGCGGTCGGTGGCCGCCTGCGCCGCCCGCACCCGGTCCACGGCGCGGCGGTGGGCGATGGTCAGCACCCACGCCAGCACCTCCCCGCGCTCGGGCCGGTAGCGGGCGCAGGTGCGCCACACCTCCAGCATCACCTCCTGCGCGACCTCCTCGGACTGCGCCGGATCCCGCAGCACCCGGCGGACCAGCCCCAGTACCGGGCCCGCCACCGCGTCGTACAGCCGACCGAACGCCTCCCGGTCGCCGAGCGCGGTCCTGCTCAGCAGCTCCTTGAGGTCGGTGCCCGGACGCCCCGGCCCGGACAGGTGGACGACCGTGCTCATCCGGCCACCTCGTGCTCGCAACACACGGGCGACGGCCCCGGCCAGTGGACGGTGGGCATGGCACGACCTCCAGGGAATCCCGGCCGGGCGGACACCCGGCCGGGCCGACGGAACACGGCGACGTCAGGCGTTCGAAGCCGCCCCCGGCGCGGATTGCCCGCCAAGGACACCGGATTCCCGGCCCCCGCGCACACACGGCTCCCGGCCCCCGCGCACACACGGCTCCCGGCCTCCTGCACGCACGGCTCCCGGCCCCGCGCCCGCCCCGGCTTCCCCGCCCCCGCGCGCACGCCCGGGCGCCCGCAGGAGACCCCTGGAAGACTCGAATCCCGGCCCCGTCCAATCCCCGGCCGCGTCCGCTCCGAACACTCCGGCAGCGCCCCCCGCGCCTGGCGGGGCACGGGGGGCGCACCCGCCCGCACGAGAGGAGCCGCAGGTGGACGAGCCGACCCGGACGCGCCCGCACTGCCTGGTCACCGGCGCCACCGGCTACATCGGCGGGCGCCTGGTGCCCGAACTGCTCGCCGCCGGGTACCGGGTGCGCTGCCTGGTCCGCGACCCGCTCCGGCTGCGGGACCAGCCCTGGCGGGCCGACGTGGAGGCCGTCACCGGCGACGTCACCCGCCCCGAGACCCTGCCCGCGGCCTTCGACGGCATCGACGCCGCCTACTACCTGGTCCACTCCCTGGGCACCGGGCCCGGCTTCGAGGCCCGGGACCGGCAGGCCGCCGAGGCCTTCGCCGAGGCGGCCGCCGCCGCCGGCACCCGGCGCATCGTCTACCTCGGCGGACTGCTGCCCGCCGGGGTCCCCGAACCGCACCTGTCGGCCCACCTGCGCTCGCGCGCCGAAGTGGGCCGCGCCCTGCGCACGGGCGGCGTCCCCACCGCCGAACTGCGGGCCGCGGTGATCATCGGCTCCGGCTCGGCCTCCTTCGAGATGCTGCGCCACCTGACCGAACGGCTCCCGGCGATGGTCACCCCCCGCTGGGTCGACACCCGCATCCAGCCGATCGCCGTACGCGACGTGCTGCGCTACCTGGTCGGCGCCGCCGCCCTGCCCCCCGAGGTCGACCGCACCTTCGACATCGGCGGGCCCGACGTGCTCACCTACCGGCTGATGATGCGCCACTACGCCGAGGTCGCCGACCTGCCCCGGCGCCTGATCGTGCCGGTGCCGGTGCTCTCCCCGCGCCTGTCCAGCCACTGGGTGGGCCTGGTCACCCCCGTACCGGGCTCGCTCGCCCGCCCGCTGGTGGAGTCGCTGCGCCACGAGGTGGTGTGCCGCGAACACGACATCGCCCGCTGGATCCCCGACCCGCCCGAGGGCCTGACCGGCTTCGACCGGGCCGTGGAACTGGCCCTGCGGCGCATCCGCGACGCCCAGGTCTCCACCCGCTGGTCCTCCGCCTCCCTGCCCGGCGCGCCCAGCGACCCGCTGCCCACCGACCCCGACTGGGCCGGCGGCAGCCTCTACCAGGACCTGCGCCGGCGCCGGGTGGCCGCCGACCCGGCCGCGCTGTGGCGGGTGGTGGAGGGCGTCGGCGGCGAGAACGGCTGGTACTCCCTGCCGCTGGCCTGGGCCCTGCGCGGACGCCTGGACCGCCTGGCCGGCGGCGTCGGCCTGCGCCGCGGCCGCCGCGACCGCCACCGGCTGCGGGTCGGCGACGCGCTCGACTTCTGGCGGGTCGAGGAGATCGAACCCGGACGCCTGCTGCGGCTGCGCGCCGAGATGCGCCTGCCGGGCCTGGCCTGGCTCGAACTGCGCGTGACCCCCGACGGCGACGGCGGCGCGCTCTACCAGCAGCGGGCGCTGTTCCACCCGCACGGACTGGCCGGCCACCTCTACTGGTGGTCGGTGGCGCCCTTCCACGCCCTGGTGTTCGGCGCCATGGCCCGCAACATCACCGAACGCGCCCGACCCGCCCGACCCGCCGCCTGACACCCCCACCCCGCACCCCCCACCCGCGTCCGCCGCCCGCCGCTCGACACCCGACACCCGCACCCGCACCCGTACTCCACCGCACGAGGCCTCCGATGAGCACCGCCGTCGTCCTGTTCACCCAGGACCTGCGCCTGCACGACAACCCCGCCCTGCACGCCGCCCGCACCCGCGCCGACCAGGTCGTCCCCCTGTTCGTCCTCGACCCGGCCATCGCCCGGGCCGGCTTCGCCGCCCCCAACCGGCAGGCCTTCCTCGCCGAGAGCCTCGCCGACCTCGACCGGGCGCTGCGCGCCGCCGGCTCCCGCCTGGTCCTGCGCCACGGCGACCCCGCCGAACAGGCCGCCCGCCTGGCCGCCGAGTGCGCAGCCGACACCGTCCACACCAACGCCGGCGTCTCCGCCTTCGCCACCCGCCGCGAACACGCCCTGCGCCGCGCCCTCGGCGAGCGCCTGCACCTGCACGACGCCGCGCTCACCATCGTCCCCGCCGGCCTCGTCACCCCGGCCGGGCGCGACCACTACGCCGTCTTCACCCCCTACCACCGCGCCTGGCAGCAGGCCCCCCGGCGCACCGTCCTGCCCGCCCCGCGCACCCTCGCCACCCCCGACGGCCCCGCGAGCGCCCCGCTGCCCGCCGCCCCCGCCGGCACCTCCCCGGGCCGCGCCCCCGGCGGCGAGAGCGCCGCCCGCCGCCGCCTGCGCGCCTGGAACCCGGACGACTACGAGCAGTTGCACGACGACCTCGCCGCCGACGCCACCTCCCGCCTCTCGCCGTACCTGCACTTCGGCTGCCTGTCCGCCACCGAACTCGCCCACCGCGCCGGGAAGTCCGACACCCCCGGCGCGGCCGCGCTGGTGCGCCAGCTCGCCTGGCGCGACTTCCACCACCAGGTCCTCGCGGCCCGCCCCGACGCCGCCCACGCCGACTACCGCCCCCGCCCCGTCCGCTGGTACGACGACGAACGCGAGCTCCAGGCCTGGCGCGAGGGCCGCACCGGCTACCCGATCGTCGACGCCGGCCTGCGCCAACTCGCCCACGAGGGCTGGATGCACAACCGGGCCCGCCTGCTCACCGCCTCCTTCCTCACCAAGAGCCTGCGCCACCACTGGCGCCCCGGCGCCGCCCACTTCCTCGCCCTGCTCGTCGACGGCGACCTCGCCAACAACCAGCTCAACTGGCAGTGGGCCGCCGGCACCGGCACCGACACCCGCCCCAACCGCGTCCTCAACCCGCTGCGCCAGGCCGACCGCTACGACCCCGACGGCGCCTACGTGCGCCGCTGGGTCCCCGAGCTCGCCCACCTGCCGGCCCGCGACGTCCACCGCCCCTGGGAGCTCGCCGAGCCCCCGGCCGGCTACCCGGCGCCGCTGCTGCCCCCCGACGCCCTCGGCACCCGCATGCGCGAGAGCGGCTGAACCGCCCTCACCCGGAACTCACCCGCCCTCGCCCGGCCTCACCCGGAACTCGCCCGCCCTCACCCGAACGGCGTAGCGCCGCGTCCGCTCCCGCCCGGGCCCCGGCCGCCGCGGGATGCGGGCCCCACCCGCCTCCCGTTGGATGAAACCCGCGGCCCGGCAGGCCGCCCCCGGCAGGTCACCCCGGCAGGCCGCCCTACCCCCGGCGCACCACCCGAAGGAGCAGGAGCATGCCCATCTCCAGGACCCGCGACGGCGTCGAGATCTTCTACCAGGACTGGGGCAGCGGGCGCCCCGTCGTGTTCATCCACGGCTGGCCGCTCAACGGCGACGCCTGGCAGGACCAGCTGAAGGCCGTCGCGGACGCCGGCCTGCGGGCCATCGCCCACGACCGGCGCGGCCACGGCCGTTCCGCCCCGGTCTACGGCGGCTACGACTTCGACACCTTCGCCGACGACCTCGACAGCCTGCTCACCGGGCTCGACCTGCGCGACGTCACCCTGGTGGCCCACTCCATGGGCGGCGGCGAGCTCGCCCGCTACATCGGCCGCCACGGCACCGGGCGGCTCCGCTCCGCCGTCCTGCTGTCGGCGATCACCCCGTCCATGCTCCAGGGCCCCGACAACCCGCACGGCGTGCCCGGCACCGTCTTCGACGACATCAAGGCCGGCATCCTCACCGAGCGCTCCCAGTTCTGGCAGGACACCTCCGTCAACTTCTTCTCCGCCGACCGCCCCGGCTCCCGCGCCACCCAGGGCAACCGGGACGCGTTCTGGTTCATGGCGATGCACCAGACCATCGAGGGCGGCGTCGACTGCGTGGACGCCTTCGGCTACACCGACTTCCACGAGGACCTGGCCAGGTTCGACATCCCCACCCTGATCGTGCACGGCGACGACGACCGGATCGTCCCCGTCGAGGCGACCGCCCGCCGGGCCGCCCGGATCATCCCCGGCGCCGTCCTGAAGGTGTACGAGAACGGCTCGCACGGCATCGCGATGGTCCCCGGCGACAAGGAGCGCTTCAACGCCGACCTGCTGGAGTTCCTCAAGCAGTGAGGACACCTCAGGGGAACCCCGGCAGTCTCAGGGCGCGCGGCGCAGGGACAGCGCCGTGACGTCGTCGCGGCTGCGGCCCCCGCTCCAGCGGCGGGCCTCGCGGTCCAGGGCCTCGGGCAGCAGGGAGGCGGGGGCGGCGGCGAGGGCGGCCAGGCCCCGCTCGACGGGGTAGAACGCGCCGGTGGCGTCCTGGGCCTCGGTGATCCCGTCGGTGAGCAGCACCAGCACGCCGTCCTCGGGCAGCGCGAACCACCGGACGGTGCGCACCTCGTCGGCCAGCTCCGCCAGCCCGAGCGGCACCCCGGCCGGCAGCGGCACGGCCTCGACCCGGCCGTCGTGCAGCAGGTAGGGGGCGAGGTGGCCGCAGTTGACGGCCTGCACATCCGCGCCGCGCTCCACGCCCAGCACGGTCGCGGTGACGAAGCGCTCGCTCTCGCCGCCCTGCACCGCGTACGCGTTGTGCCGTTCCACCGCCGCCTCCAGGGCGTCCGCGACGCCGGTCAGCGCCGGCTCCCGGAAGGCCGCCTCCCGGAAGGCGCTCAGCACCGCGAAGCCCGCGCCGATCGCCGGCAGGCCCTTGCCCTGCACGTCGCCCACCAGCACCCGGGTGCCGTACGGGGTGTCGGCGACGTCGTACAGGTCGCCGCCGACCAGGGTGTCCTCCTCCACCGGCCGGTACAGCCCGTACAGCCGGACGTCGGGGGTGAGCACCGGCAGCGGGCGCAGCAGCTGGCGTTGCAGGGCGACGGCGGTCTGCCGCATCCGGAACAGCTCCCGCTCGCGCCGCACCCGGCGCGCGCACAACCCGACCACGGCCGCCTCGGCGCCGACCACCCCCACCAGGGTGCCCACCCGGGCGGCCAGCGAGGACGGCGGGAACAGCACCGTGCTGACCGCCACCACCCCGGCCACCCACACCGAGGCCGCGACCGTCTGCGCGACGGTGCCCAGCCCCGCCAGCAGGGCCGGCAGGAACACCAGCAGCAGCACCAGCCGGGCGCTGGTGCCGCTCGCCACCTGGGCGAGCAGCACCACCGCGGTGGAGGCCAGCACCCCCAGCACCACCGCCCGGTTGCCCGGCGCCCGCATCTCCCCGCCGTCCCGCTCCCCGCTCCCGTCCCCGTCCGCGCCGCCCACCCCGCCGTCCTCTCCGCCGCCTCGCCGTCCCCCCAGGCATACCGGCGGCCCCACCCGGCCGCCAGCGCAGCCCGCCCGGACGGGCGAGCGCCCGCCCGGGAGCGCCCGCCCGTGCCCCGGCGGTCAGGCTGCCCGCGGCCCGGCCGTCAGGCGCAGGTGCTGTCCGCGCAGAGCTGCCACGGCTCCCAGGAGACGAACCGGTCCGCCTCGGTGGTCCGCCAGGAGCGGTCGCGGTTCCACTCGCGGACGGTCACCCGCAGCCGCCCGTCCGGCAGTTGGACGATCGAGGACGGCGCGCCCAGGCCCGCGTTGGGGTCCGGAAGCCGGGGCAGCCGGCGCACCGGGCCCCAGGAGTCCCGGGCGTCGCCGTCCTGGCTGCGCACCTGCATGGCCGCGTTCGTGTCGGCGCCGGAGGCGAAGACGTGCAGCCGGCCGTCGCGTTCCCTGAAGAGCGTGAGCCCGCCGTGGTAGGGCGGCGGTGACAGCTCGAAGTTCTCGGTCGGGGTCCAGGAGCCGCCGGGCGCGGGCAGGACGGTGTGGCAGAAGCCGCCGTAGGAGGCGAAGAACACCTCCAGGGCGCCGACGCTGTTCTCGACGGCGCTCACCTGGTACAGCTTCGGGCCCACGGGGGTGGCGCTGACGCGCTCCCAGCCGCCGTAGGCGCCACCGGGCGCGTCCTGGGAGCGGTGCCAGACGAAGGGCAGGAGGGAGGCCGCCGAACTGTCGTAGAACTGCTGGAACTGTTCGGTCCGCCCGTCGGAGCGCGGCGTCTCCAGCAGGGTGTTCGGGAGGGCGGTACTGGCCAGGCCCTGGGCGGTCGCGTCGGCCCCGCACCCGGCGGCGACGCCCGGCGCGGGGGCGGTGCCCGCCGTCGTCGTGGCCCACGCGGTCGTTCCCGCGAAGGCCACGACCAGCACACCCGACAGCACGGCTTGCGGAAGTCTCCTGTACACGGTCGGTGAACCTCCCCATTCGGTAACGGAAAAGGAGTGCCCGGCAGGGGAGTTGGCCGCTTTCGCCGGCCCCTCGCGCGGGACCGGCACATTCTCGTGCACCGGCGCCGGGGCGGACAGGGCGCCTGCGGGGCGGCCGGACGGGATCCGGCCGAACGGCGGACCGCCCCGGCGGCGGGGGAAGGCCGGCCGGTCCGGGGGCGACAGGTCAGGGGGTCGGCAGGTCCGGGGCGGCGTCACCGCGGGGGCGGCCGCGGAACAGCTCGTCCAGGTGGTGGGTGAGGATCGCCAGCGCGGCGTCGCCGGTGCGCTGGCCGCCGAGCACGCTGGAGCCGAGGCCGTTGACCATGGCCAGCAGCCCGGCGGCGGTCATCTCCGGGTCCCTGGCGGGGTCGACCTGCCCGTCCTGCTGGGCCGCGCGGACCTGCTTGGCGAGGAAGCCCTCCAGCAGGTCGGGCTGGGGCGTCCCGTGCTTCTCCACCAGCGCGGGATCGCTGAGCACCAGCGTGTAGTACGCGGCGTAGGTGCGGGTGATCCGGCGGCTCTCCGGGTCGGTGGGCAGGATGCTGGACAGGACCGCGGTCACCAGGCCGCGCGGCGTGGGCGGGGTGGCGGCCGCGGTGATCCACGCCGCCATGCGGGCCTGGAGCTGGGCGCCGAGCCGCTCCAGCGCGTCCAGCAGCAGCCCCTCCTTGGTCGTGAAGTAGTACTGCACCAGCCGCAGGGAGACGCCCGCCTCGGTGGCGACCGCCCGCATGCTGGCCGCCTGCAGCCCCTGGGTGTCGGCGATGCGCAGCAGTGCCTCGGCGATCTGCCGCCGGCGTTCCTCGTGATCGACCCGCGCGTTCATGAACGACCTCCCTGGTACACCCGTATCATGCCGTGATACACATGTATCATGCGAATCAGCCAGTTCAAGAACGACCAGGCCGGGGACCGGTTTCGCGCCGCCTACGAGCGGGCCCTGACGGAACTGTGGCCCGGGCCGCGGGCGGCACTGGACCTCCCGACCGCGTTCGGGACCACCCGCGTCTACCGCACCGGCCCGCAGCACGGCGAGCCGATCGTGCTGCTGCCCGGCTCGGGCGGAAACGCGCTGATGTGGCACCGCTACATCGACACGCTGGCCCGCCACCGCCCGGTCATCGCCGTCGACACGGTCGGCGAACCGGGCGCGAGCGTGCAGAGCGCCCCGATCGCCGACGGCCGGGACGCGGCCGCCTGGCTGGACGAACTCCTGACCGCGCTGGAGGTGACGGACGCCCAGGTCGTCGGCTGCTCCTACGGCGGCTGGCTGGCGCTCCACCACCAGATCCACCACCCCGGGCGGGTCGCCTCCCTCACCCTGGTGGACCCGGCCGGCTTCGCCGACATCGGCGCCCGCTTCTACGCCTGGGTGATCGCCGGCGGCCTCGCCGCCACCGCGCCGCGAGCGCTGCGCCCCCGGCTGGCCCGCCTGGTCGGCAACAGCGCCATCCTGGAGACCGAACTGATGGCCCTGATGCGCGCGTCGATGGGCTTCCGCCGCGCGCTCCCGGTGCCCCCGGTCCTGTCCGACGAGGAACTGCGCCGCCTGGACGTCCCCGCACTGTTCCTGCTCGGGGAGCGCAGCGCCATGCACGACGCGCACGCGGTCGCCGAGCGCCTCGGCCGCCTCGCGCCCTCGGCCCGGACGGAGGTCGTGCCCGGCGCCGGCCACGCCCTGCCGACCGACCGGCCGGACCTGGTGGCCGAGCGCATCCTCGACCCCGCCGGGCGGTAGCGCCACCGGCCGGGCCTCGGGGGCTCCCGCCGTACGGGCCCGGGCCCGCACGGCGGGGGAGGGGCGGAACGGGCCTGGTCCGGGCGGTGCCGGACGGGGGTAACGATACCCCTGGGGGTACATGGCAGAATTGCCACATACCCCCACCCGTATTTTTCGGGACCGCCCCGAGAACGGAGCACCACGTGAACCGCCCCGCCCCCGCCGTACGGCCCGCCGCCCCGCCCTCCGAATCCGACGCCCGCCCCGGGCTGCTCGGCCGGCTCGGCCTGTGGTCGGTGCGCCACGTCAAGGCCGTCCTGGCCGGCTGGCTGCTCGTCGTCATCGGGCTGGGCGCGTTCGCCCCGCAGGTCACCACCGCCCTGTCCGGCGCCGGCTGGCAGGCCGACGGCTCCGAGTCGGTCACCGTCCGCCAACTCGCCGAACAGCACTTCGCCGGCAACGCCTCCTCCGCGATCCAGATCGTCGTCACCGCCGACCGCCCCGTCACCGAACCCGCCGTCCAGCAGGTCATCACCAAGGCCGCCGACCTCGCCGCCGCCGACCCCCGCATCTCCACCGTCATCGCCCCCCGGCCCGGCGCCACCATCAGCCCCGACGGCCGCACCGCCGTCCTGCTCGCCGGAGCCAAGGCCTCACCGGACGACATGGTCCGCGCCGCCGACGACCTCAAGAAGCCCCTCGCCGACCTCGCCGCCCCCGGCATCGACGTCCACGCCACCGGCGCCTCCGTCCTGTGGAGCGACTTCAACAAGGCCAACCACGACGCCATGATGAAGTCCGAGTTCATGTCCTGGCCGGTCACCCTGGCCATCCTCGTCCTCGCCTTCGGCTCCCTCGTCGCCGCCGGCCTGCCCCTGCTGCTCACCATGGCCGGCCTCGCCGCCTCCGCCGGCTCCCTGGTCCTGATCAGCCACCTGTTCCCGGTGTCCGTCTGGGCGATGAACTTCGCCATGATGTTCGCCCTCGCCCTCGGCATCGACTACGCCCTCTTCCTCGTCGTCCGCTTCCGCAGCGCCCGCGACGTCCGGACGGGACGCGCCCCGGACACCGCCCGGGCCGTCGCCGAGACCATGGACACCGCCGGCAAGGCCGTCCTGCTCTCCGGGGCCACCGTCCTGGTCAGCCTCTCCGCCGTGATGCTCGTCCCCTCCCCGGCCTTCCGCTCCATGGCCGGCGGCATCATGCTCGCCGTCCTGTTCGTCCTCGCCGCCACCCTCACCCTGCTGCCCGCCGTCCTCGGCAAGCTCGGCCCCCGCGTCGACGCCCTCGCCCTGCCCCGGGCCAAGGGCAACGCGCACACCTCACCGCGCTTCGCCGCCTGGGGCGAACGCCTGTGGCGGCACCCCCTGCGCTACGGCGCCCTCGCCCTCGCCGCGCTGATCGCCCTCGCCGCCCCCGTGATCGGGCTGCGCACCGCCATGCCCTCCATCGCCGTCCTGCCCGGCGACGCCAGCGCCCGCGCCGGCTACACCGCCGTCCAGCAGGCCTTCGGCCCCGGCGCCCCCGGCACCCTGCAGATCCTCACGCCCGCCGGCCAGGCCGCCGACACCGCCGCCCGCACCGCCGCCACCCCCGGCATCGCCGGCGTCATGCCCGCCCAGGACGCCGCCGACGGCTCCGGCTGGTCGATGATCCAGGCCGTCCCCGCCGTCGACCCCTCCAGCCCCGACCTCGCCCACACCGTCCACGCCCTGCGCGCCGAACTGCCCACCGACACCCTGGTCGGCGGCGCCGCCGTCGAGAACCTCGACCTCCAGCACCTGCTCACCGAGAAGACCCCGCTGGTCATCGGCGTGGTCATGGCCCTCGGCTTCCTGCTGCTGCTCGTCGCCCTGCGCGCCCCGCTGATCGCCGCCCTCGGCACCGCCGCCAGCCTGCTGTCCACCGGAGCCGCCTTCGGCGTCGCCCGCCTCGTCTTCCAGGACGGCCACGGCGCGGGCCCGCTCGGCTTCACCCCGCAGGGCTTCCTGGACGGCTGGGCACCGGTGTTCTTCTTCGCGATGATCTTCGCCATCGCGATGGACTACACCGTCTTCCTGCTCGCCTCCGCCAAGGAGCACTACGAACGCACCGCGGACCCCCGGGCGGCCATGACCGGCGCCCTCGCCCACTCCGGTCGGGTGGTCTTCGCCGCGGCGGGCGTCATGGTCGCCGTGTTCTTCACCTTCGCCCTGTCCGGGCCGCTGCCGCCCAAGGAGATGGGCATCGTGCTCGGCGTCGCCGTCCTGCTGGACGCCGCCCTGGTCCGGCTCGTCCTGCTGCCCGTCCTGCTGCGCCTGACCGGCCGCGCCGCCTGGCACACCCCGGCCTGGCTGGACCGCGTCCTGCCGAGGATCAGCTTCTCCCACGACTGAGCCCGGCGCGGCACCGCGCCGAACCTGCGCCGGGGCCCGCCGAACCCGCGCCCGCGACCGGACGGAACCCGGTCGCGGGCGCGGCCGCGCGCCCGCAGCCGAAGTGACGGAGCGTCAGGAGGTGGGGGCCGTCATCAGGTCGTGCAGCAGGTCGTCGCCCAGGCCCAGGCCGGTCTTCGACTCGTCGGGCAGGTGGTAGTCGCGGTACCAGTCCGCGGGGGCCTCCGGGTGCGGGCCGCTGACCGCCACCCGGCCGGCGCCGTAGGGGGCGGTGACGGCGGCGGCGCGGTCGTTGGTGTAGCGGGCCAGGACGTCCACGCCCGGGCCGTCGACGTCGAAGTACGGGCCGTCCTGGAAGTACATCCGCTGCGGGCGGCCGCGCCAGGCGACGTCGACGAGGCGGTCCTGCTCGTCGGTGACGGTCGCGCCCCGGGAGCGGATGTACTGCCCGGAGTCGCCCGGCAGGAGGTCGTAGCCCGGGTCGCCGGCCAGGTAGCCGCCCATGCACAGGCCCAGGTAGTGCCCGCCGCCCCGGACGTAGTCGCGCACCAGCTCCGGCGAGAAGCCCGGGTCGCGCTGCATCAGGCCCCACGCGGTGCTCACCTCCTGCCCGTTGGTGCCGCCCGGCTGCACGTACAGCGCGGCGCCGGCCAGCACGCCCGCGCCGAAGCGCAGCCGCTCCTCGGGGCCGACGTAGCGCACCGCGAAGCCGTCGCGCTCCAGCAGTTCCCGCGCCGCCTCCGGGCAGCCCTCGCAGGCCGCCGGGCCCCGGTAGACCAGTGCGAGCGGCCGCCCGTCGGCGGCGGCGACCGCGTCGTCGCCCGCGCCGTCCCCCGGGCCGTCCGGTACGGGGGAGGCGCCGCAGGCGGACGCCGTCAGCAGCGCCGCCGCCACCGCCAGGGCCGCGGCCGCCCGCCCGGGCCGCCGCCCACCCCTCATGACCGGCACTCCCGCCATCGCCGACACCCTCCCCGCGCCCTACGCCGTGTGCAGCGACGACGCTACGGGCACGGCGGCCCGCGCCGCACATCCGCCCCCCGAACGGGTGCCACCGCGCCGTCCGCGTTGACGGGGCAGACGGACGCGGCCCGGGAATTGACCCATGAAAGCGGCATTCGATTGCCACCTGATGGCCGGTCTTTCCGGTTCTAGCCTGGTCCCATGACGACGAGCAACACCGCCCCCGTGCTGACCCGCCACGCCGAGGCCGAGACCTGCGCCGACCCGAGCAGCACCATGACCCTGCTCGCCGACTCGGCGCACACCGAGGGCGGGTTCACCAGCTACCGCTCCACCTTCGCCAAGGGCGCCGTCGGGGCCCCCGCGCACTTCCACACCCGGGCGTGGGAGCTGTTCTTCGTGATCGGCGGCTCGCTGCAGGTGCTGGTCGGCGAGGAGGTCACGATCCTGGGCGAGGGCGACTTCCTCGCCGTGCCGCCGCACACCCCGCACGCCTTCGCCGCCGCCCCGGGCGCCGAGGCCGACGTCCTGTTCGTGTTCACCCCGGGCATGGACCGCTTCGACTACCTGCGCCTGCTGGGCCGCGTCATGCGCGGCGAGACCGACCCGGGCGCGATCGCCGCCTCCGCCGGGCGCTTCGACAACCACTACGTCGACAGCCCCGCCTGGCGCGCCGCCCTCGACCGGAGCGCCGCCCCCGCCTGAAGCCCCCGCCCCCGCCCGCCCCCGCCCGGGGCCCGTGACGGCCGCTCCCGGCGGGCCGGTGCGGGCCGGGTGTGGAACGGTGGAGGCCGGGGGTGTCCTGGTTGCGAGAGGAGTGGCCATGTCGTCGAAGCGTCGCCGCAAGAAGAAGGCCCGGGCCCGGCGCGGGGCCAACCACGGCCGCCGGCCCCAGTGCTGAGCGCCTGAACCGTGCGCGCGGCCGGGGCGCCGCCCCCGGCCGCACCGGCCGCACCGGCCGCTCAGGCCGGCCCGCGCCCGCGCGGCACGGCGTGGTACGTGCAGGTGTCCGTCCAGCCGCGGCCGAAGGTGAGCACCAGCACCGGGCCCCGCCCCTCGGCGCGGGCGGCCCGCAGCAGCGCGCCCGGGTCGCCGTTCGGCGGGATCTGCTCGTGCCGGAAGCACACGTCGCTGCCCGTGCGCGGCCAGTGCGGGTCCGGGCGGGGGATGCCGGGCAGGTCCCAGACCAGGGTGGCGTCGGCGGTGGACAGGCTCGGGCCGGGCATCCGCCGGCCGTCGGGGAAGAGGCCGCCGTCGCGGTGGTAGCGCAGCGCGTAGGCGACCGTGCCCGGCGAGTACGGCGGTTCGTCGCCCCAGGTGTTCGGGAAGCCCCAGTCGGCCAGGCCCGCCGCCTCGATCCTGGGCAGCACGGCGGTGACGTCCTCGTCGGTGGCGAAGTAGGCGGCGGCGCTCATCCGGCAGACCAGCACACCGCGGCCCTCGGCGGTGGTGGTGAGCAGGCCGAGCGAGGAGGGGCGGTCGCAGTGGTCGGCGACACGGGTCAGCAGGTGCGTCACGCCCTCCACCGCGGCCAGGCCCTCGACCAGCCGGCGGATCCGCTCGCGCTCGGCGGCCCGCAGCGCCTCGGCCCGCGGCGAGCAGGCCAGGGCGCGCAGCCGGCGGGTGGTGGGCAGGCGGGCGCGCAGCGCGTCCCGGGCCCGTGCGGGCTGGGCCAGCAGCAGGCCGAGCAGGTACTCGAAGCCGTTCACCGGTCGGGGTCCTCTCGGGCCGGGAAATCGGGGAAATGCAGAGAGACCGCTCGGGCCGCTGGGGCCGGGCGGTCTCTGCTGTTCGGACGGGCCCATGCGCCAACACGGCCCGCTGCCGGTGTTCCCGAAAATGTTGGAGTAGACAGCGCCCCCGGGCTCCTGACCCGCAGGTCTGGATGACGCTGCTGCACATCGTCACATTCAGCCAGGACGGCTACAAGGGCGAGTTGCACAAAAATGCATCAAATTCCGGTTTCGAGTTCCTGAACTGCACTGATATCACAGGGTTGTGACGAGATTGCGGGCCGGGACCGGGATTCTGGCGCATCAATCTTCGCGATGTTCACCGAACCGATTGGGAATCACCCGTACGCCTGACAGAGTGTTGCGCGAAACGGGTTCCTCGCGTGACGCCAACCACCGAAGTGCCCGTCCGTTGGAGTAGACGGTGATATAGGAGGTCCTCGATGACGAGGAAGCGGAAGAAGAAGCGCACCCCCGCCCACTGCGCCGCCGGCCACCCGGCGCCGCCGCGACCGGGCCTGCCCTGGCCGTCCGGCCCCGCGCAGACGGCCGTGGTCGTCGTGGTGGTCGTCGTGGCCGCCGCCCTGGTGAGGACGGGCATGTCGGCGGGAGCGGCGCTCGAACTGGCCGCCGGCGGGCTGCTGTTGAATGCCAGGCTCCAGCAGGGGCGGGCCTAGAAGGAACGCCGGACCGCGATGGGACGCCAGGAGAAACCGATCGCGGCGACCGAGCCGGCCCTGGGCCGGCTCGCCGCGTTGCTGCGCGAGCAGCGTGAAGAGGCGGGGCTGACCTACCGTCAGCTCGCCGACCGGACCAACTACCACCCGACCACCCTGCAACGGGCCACCAGCGGCCGGACCATGCCGAACTGGGAGGTCGTCGAGGCCCTCACCCGGGCCTGCGACGGCGACCTCAAGAAGGCCCGCCGCAAGTGGACCCAGGCCAACTACTGGGCCCACGTCCCGCGCCCCTCCGGGGCCCAGCGCCGGGCGCCGCGACGGTTCAACCCCGAACAGGTCGACTCCCTCGCCGACCTGCGACGGGCGATGCACGAGATGCGGCGCAAGGCCGACTGGCCCTCCCTGGAGGAGCTGGACCGCCGGGCCCGGGCCGGGGGAGGGCGCCTGCCCTCCAGCACCCTGGCGCTGGTCCTCAGGGGTGAGGCCCCGCTGCGCAAGGCGGTGTTCCTCACCTACATGGAGGTCTGCGGGGTCAAGGAGGCCCGCCGCGCACTGTGGGCGGCGGCCTGGGAGCGGACGAACAACGCCCGCACCCCGGCACCGGTGAACTCCCGCACGTACCAGCGGGAGTTCACCCGGGCCATGCAGTCCTCCAGCAGCGGCACCTCGACGGACATCCTGTTCAAACTGTGGGTGACCCTGCGCAACAGCCTGGCCGCCGACCGCGCCGACCGCGCCGACCGCGCCGACCGCGCCGAGGACGCCGGCCACCCCGGCCACTCCGCCGGGACGGGCCGCGACGGCACCGGCGACAACCCGCCGGTACTCGTGTGACCCGGTCCGCGGACGGGGACGCGCCACCAGCGCCCCGTCCGCGGACCAGCACCCACCCGCGCCACCTCGGGAATCAACCATGCCGACACCACCACGACAGCCGACCACCGCCACGACCACCACCACCACGACCACCACCACCGGACCGGCGCTGGGCCTGTGGGCGCTGTACGACCTCCACCTGCGCCACTACCTCGACTACGCCGCCCTGCTGCTCCCCGCGGCCGACGCCCCGCTGGCCGTCCAGGGCGCCTTCGACGACCTCAGCGGCCACTGGCTCGACGCCCTGGCCACCGCCAGCCCGGCCGCCTGCGCCTGGCAGGCGGTGCGCCGACGCGTCTGCGCCCTGGCCGGCCCGCGCCCGCTCGGCCCGGTCGCCCACCTCACCGCCCCCCAGCAGGACGTCCTGCTGCTGCACCTGGTCCTCGCCCTGCCCGCCGCCGAGGTCGCCGCCCTGACCGGCACCGAACCGGGCGCCGTCCACGTGCAACTGCGCTCGCTGGCGGCCGTCCGCCGGTAGCCGCCGCGCGCCGCCTTGCCCCGCCGCCGCCCGGACCGGCCGGGCCGCCCCCGGCCGATCCGGCGGCTCATCGCACGGGGCTCGCGACCGGGCCGGGGTCGGGAGCGGCGGGGGAGGGGGCGGCGGCGCGGGCACGGGCGCGGACCTCGGCGACGGCCGGGCAGGTGGCGTAGACGCGGGTGAGGTGGGCCAGCTGGTCGGCCTCGGACTCCAGGTCCTGCCCCAGGGCGTGCGGCGGTTCGGCCGCCGGGGCGGTGCGCGGGGCGTCGGGGTTGGGCCGGGCCCCGGCGGCCGCGCGTTCCAGCGCGGCCGCCAGCGCGGCGGCCTCGGCGGTGGCGCCGGCCCGGGCGGCGGACGGGGGGAAGCGCGAGGAGGCGGCGGCGAGCCACCGCGGGGTCCGCGGGTCGAGGTGCTGGCGCAGGATCAGCCGGGCGTCGTGGATCTCGATGATCCGCCGGTACAGGGCGAACTGCGGGTCGCGCGGCGGCAGCAGCGGCAGGCGGCTGGCCGGGGCGAGCGCGATCTCCGGCAGCACGGTGTGCAGGTCCCGCCAGAGCGGGGCCAGCGCCCGGTAGCGGCGGTGGGCGCGCAGCCAGCCGCGGACGGCGGCGTGCGCGGCCGGCCACACCGTGGTGCCCAGGCCCGCCGCGAGCAGCGCCACGCACAGCAGGCCCAGGACGCCGCACAGGGCGTCCTCGGCGCCGGCCTGGGTGCCGGTGGCCGCCGCCTGGACGACGTCGTCGACGCCCCAGGCGTTCCACAGCAGGCCCGCGACCAGGCTCAGGGTGAGCAGCCGCAGCCCGCTGCGCTGGCGCCCGGGCGCGGCGGCGCGGGCGAGCCGGGCGAGCTGGCGCAGCAGGGCGGTGAGGCAGTGGGCGAGGTAGAGCACGCCGGCGGCGGTGTACCCGGCCAGCGCCAGACGGGCGCCGGTGGAGGGCGCGGCGGTGAGGTCGGAGGCGTCCAGGCCCGGCGCGGCGGCGACGAACAGGACTGCCCGCACCCCCAGGACGCCGGCCAGCAGGGCCAGCTGGCGGCGCACCGCACGGCGGGGAAGCTCGGGATCGCGCAGGACGCCGGCCAGCAGCCGGATCGCGCAGGCCGCGCCGATGCGCAGCACGTCGCCGAGCAGGACGGGCAGGGCGGGCGCGATCCCGAGCCGGTGCAGCTGGTCGGCGGCCTGGACGGTGGGCGGGGCGAGCAGCAGCAGCGCGGCGGCGAGCAGCGCGGTGGCGTAGCAGCTGTAGCGGGCGATGGCGCGCGGGTTGGTCCGGCGGCCGCGGGCGAAGTGCCAGGCGCTCAGGCCGAAGAACAGCGCGACGCCGTAGAGGACGAGGCCGCTCACGGACGCCCCGCCGCCCGGCTGCCGGCCGCCCGGTCGCCGACGGGTCCGGACCCGGACCCGGACCCGGGCTCGCCGGCGAGCAGGACGTCCAGGACGTCGAGCGAGTCCGGGTGCGGGGCGGGGCCGGGCGGGTGCGCGGCGTCGGCCTTGGCGGCCCGGCTGAGGATGAGGGAGGCCAGCAGCTCGGCCTCGCGCTCCTGGGGCTCGTCGTAGCCGGTGCGCCCGAGCACCCGCCGGACCAGGTCGGGGGACAGGTGCGGCAGGAGGTCCGCGGCCGGGCCGAGCGGCGCGGAGCCGGCGTGGTCCAGGAGCAGGTGGGCGATCTCGTGGACCAGGATGTGCCGGCGGTGCAGCGCGCTGGTGTCGGCGGTGTACAGGATGTAGTCCGCCTCCCGGGTGGACACCAGCAGCCCGCAGGGCGCGTTGGGCCGGGCGGCCACCGGCAGCAGGTCGATCGGCCGCCCCCGCCGGCGGGCGATCTGCTCCAGTAGCACGGTGGTGTCGAACGGGCTCGGCAGTTCCAGCTGTTCGGCCATCCGCCGGCAGCGGCGCAGCGCCGATCGGTAGCACCTGTCGTCCCGCACGCTGTGTTCCCCTTCTCGATCAGCGGCCCCGTTCCCCCCGATCTCCCGACCGCCGTGGCTCCGCCTCCGTGCCTGGCCCCCGTCTTCGTAGCCCCCGTGCCCCGTCCGCCCCGCGCCCCGTCAGCCCCGGACCCCGTCCGCCCCGCCGACGGCTCGCGACCCGCGGCCCCGCACCCGCGCCGCCGGCGTCAGGGCGCCGGGTTCCGGCGGGCCGCGTCCCGGCGGGCGATGACGTCGATCAGCTCGCTGACCGTGTCCAGGCCCTCGGAGGAGAGGCCGACCGCGCGCAGCGCCAGGCTGCGCACGCCCGCGTCGCGCAGCGCGCCGAGCAGCGCGAGCTCCTTGGCGATCTCCGCGCCCTGCCGCTCGTCGAAGAAGTACGCGGGCGGGACCTGGAAGAACTGGGCGAGCGCCTCCAGGTGGCGCTTGGTCGGGTTGTCCCGGCGCCCGGTGCGCAGCTGCCACAGGTAGGTGGTGGAGAACGACTCCCCGGTCGCCTCGCGGCAGGCCCGGGCCACCTCTTCGTTGGTGTACTGCTCGCGGTCGGGTCTGCGGACGGTGTGGAACAGCGCCTCGATCCTGGCCGCGAGCCCGGACAGTTCCACCGGTCCGTCCTCCCGGTTCGATCCCGCCATGGCCCGCCCTCCTCACCGGGGCCCCGCACGTCTCCTCCTGGCGGGCGGGCAGGGCCGGCCAGGTCACGATAACCCAACGGCATCAGCTGGCGTGGATCACAAGATACCGCCAATCAACGTCAGTTGACCCCTCCACCGGCGGCTGACATCCTGGACCGCAGGCAGGCCAGTCGACCTGACTGACCATCAAATCCATTCGTGTTAAAGACATTTGACGTTTCCCCCGGATCGGCCGAACGATCTCGGCAGGCCGGTAGTGTGACCGACTCCCCTGGGACCGCCAGGCAACGACGCCCGACACGGGACCGGCCGAACCGACCGGCCCCACCGACGGCACGACGTGGGAAGGGGGCGCCCGTGAACACGGCGCCGCGACACCAGACGGTGCGGCTCGGCTTCCTGTGGCGAGCCGCCGGCGCCCCCATCGGCTGCGTGCTCGCCCTGGCGATGGGCATCGTGCTCGCCGACAGCGGGGACGCCGGCCGGATGGGCGCCGTCCCCGCGCTGCTGCTGTCGAGCGCGGCCGTCCTGGGCGTGGCCCTGCCCGTCCCGTACGGCTTCTGGCTGCGCGCCGACGACCACGGCCTCACCCTCGTGCGGGCGTTCGTCCCGCGCCGCTACCGGTGGCGCGACATCCAGGGGCTCACGATGGACGCCGGGCAGGACGCCGACTCCGGCGCCCACCGGCTCGTCCTGCTGCTGCGCCTGACCCCGGCACCCCGCCGGACCGCCCGCGCCGCCCGCGACGCACACCTGTACGGGCCGGTCCTCGGCATCCTGGGCACCACCCGCGACGGGCTGCCGCGCGGCACCGAACCCCGCCGCCTCGCCGAACTGTTCGACCTGCTCCGGCGCCACGGCGTCCCCCTCGACGACCGCCGCTACGCCGACCTCGTCCTCACCGCGCACGGCTACCCGACGCTCGCCCACACCGCCCCCGGCGCCTCCCTCTCCGCCCGCCCCGCCGCCTGCCCCGACGCGGCCTGAACCGGGACCCGGCCGGGCCCTCGCGGTCCGCCCCGGCCCTTCGAGTCACCCACCGCTGAGCCGCCCACCGCCCCGCAGCCGTTGACCCCGACGGAAGCGCGCCCGCCCGGACGGCGCGCCAGGACGTCAGGAGTGCGGCGATGCTCAGGTTCCACGGCGCGTGGCGGATCACCGTGGTCGGCAAGAACGCCAGCTTCGACCAGCGCGCGGTGGTGCGCGGCCCCTACGGCACCCGGACGCTGCCCGGCCGGGTCGGCGCCAGCCTGGAAGTCGAGGAGGACAGCTGGACGCTGACCCTCGAACACCACCTGTGGGGCCGCAGCTGGCAGCCGAACCTGCGCGTCACCCCCGGGCCCGTCACCGAACGCGACGGCGTCCGCAGCCGCCTGCTGACCAGCAACGACTGCCACTGGCCCGACAAGCCCCTGGACTACGTCAACTTCGTCGTCCGCCTCGACCAGAGCCTCGCCCCGGCCCCCGTCCTCGCCCCCGTCCGGGCCGCGCGCCCCGCCGACTCCCTGCCGCCCTCCGCGCCCCGGGCCATCCGCACCTCCTCCGGCGACGTCGGCGACTTCGGAGCCCCCGCCTCCCGGCCCGCCCCCGCCACCCGGCCCGCGGCCACCCCTGCGCAGGCGCCGGGCACCAACGCCCGGCCCGCCGCGACCCCCTGGTAGCCAGCCGCCGTGCCCGGGGGCTAGCCCCCGGGCACGGCGGCCCGCTGCCCGGATGTCCCGGACCGGCGCCGCAGGGTTGGCTGGACGCATCCGAACCAACCGATCCGAAAGGCCGTCACCCGTGCTCCAGCGCAAGACCGTCCGCCGCCGCGCCGCCCGCGCCACCGCCGTCGCCGCCCTCGCCGCCGCCCTGGGCGCCACCGCCATGACCGGAAGCGCCCAGGCGATCGTCAACGGCCACGACTCCACCGAGCGCTACTCGTTCATGGCCACGATCCCGATGAGCGCCAAGCAGATATCCGACGGCACCTGCGGCGCCACCCTGATCGACCCCCAGTGGGTCCTGACCGCCGCCCACTGCGTCCAGGGCTACCCGGGCAGCGAGCTGAAGCTCGACGGCACCGTGCGCATCGGCAGCGCGCACCGCAAGAGCGGCGGCACCGTCCGGGCCATCACCCGCACCGTGGTCCACCCCGGCTTCAGCTTCGGCGACGGCCAGACCCGCCCCAACTACGACGACCTCGCCCTGGTGCGCCTGGACCGCCCCGTCGCCCAGCGGCCCATCGCCGTCGCCCAGCGCCCCGGCCCGCCCGGCACCCCGACCCGGCTGCTCGGCGTCGGCACCGTCGTCGACACCCCCAAGTTCGAGGACATGGTCTTCCCCGACCGCCTTCAGGAGCTCGACACCCGCCGCGCCGCCGCGACCGACTGCGCCCCCGGCTACGCCGGCCCCACCCGCCTGTGCACGACCAGCCCCACCCCGCAGGCCATGGCCTGTTTCGGCGACTCCGGCGGCCCGCAGATCCAGCGCGGCCGCGGCGGCCGCTGGGAGCTCATCGGCACCACCTCCGGCCCCGGCGCCCCGGGCGTGCCCTGCTCCGAAGGCCCGGGCCTGTACACCGACGTGCGCGCCTACGCCGACTGGATCCGGGCCACCCTCGCCGCCGGCTGACCCGGCTGACCCGCCTTGGCCTGCCTCGGACTGACTGACTGACCGGCCGATCCGGCCGACCCGACGGTAAAGTCCCAGGTGAGCACCGTCGCGCCCGAGGAGACCCCGCCATGCCGACCGATCCCGCCACCGGAGCCGCCACCGACCGCCCGCCGATCGCGCGGTACGGCCTGGGCACCGCAGCCGTCGGCCGGCCCGGCTACATCACCCTCGGGCGTGACGGCGACCTGCCCGCCGAACGCACCGTCGAGGCCCTGCGCGACCGCACCCACGCCCTGCTCGACGCCGCCTACGCCGCCGGCGTCCGCTACCTCGACACCGCCCGCTCCTACGGCCGCGCCGAGGAGTTCGTCGCCCAGTGGCTCGCCGAACGCCCCGAGGCCGCCGCCGAGGTGACGGTCGGCAGCAAGTGGGGCTACACCTACACGGCCGGCTGGCAGACCACCGGCGTGGCCGCGCACGAGGTCAAGGAACACTCCACGGCGGTGTTCGACCGCCAGATCCACGAGACCCGCGCCCTGCTGGGCCCGCACCTGGACGTCTACCTGGTCCACTCCGTCACCCCCGACAGCCCCGCCCTGACCGACACCGCCCTGCACGCACGCCTGGCGGACCTGGCCGGGCAGGGCGTACGGGTCGGCCTGTCCACCAGCGGCCCGGCCCAGGCGGACACCATCCGCGCCGCCCTGGCCGTCACCGTGGACGGCCGCCCGCTGTTCACCGCCGTCCAGGCCACCTGGAACCTGCTCGAACCCTCCGCCGCCCCCGCCCTGGCCGAAGCCCACGCCGCCGGCTGGCTGGTCGTCGTCAAGGAGGCCATGGCCAACGGCCGCCTCGCCGGGCGCAACGCCACCGGGGACGACACCGCCGCACTGCGCGCCCTCGCCGCCCGCACCGGCGCGCCCCTCGACGCCCTCGCCCTGGCCGCGGCCGCCGCCCAGCCCTGGGCCGACCTCGTCCTGTCCGGCGCGGCCACCCTCGACCAGCTCGCCTCCAACCTCACCGCCGCCACCCTGCACCCCACCCCCGACGACCTGGCCGCCCTCGCCACCCTGGCCGAACCCGCCCCGGCGTACTGGCGCACCCGCGCCGCCCTGCCCTGGGCCTGAAATCCCGTGTCAGTGGTCGCCCCTACGGTGTCCGCATGACCTCGGACCTGTCCCGTCTCCTGCCCGCCACCCTCCCGCCCGGCCGCCTGGTCGGCGGCGAGGACGGGCCGGAGCCGCTGCTGTGGATCAGCGACGCCCCCGCCCCCGCCGGCCTGTGGCAGCAACTCCACCGCGCCCACCCGCAGTCCGGCCTGTGGCCGCTGCTGCTCGTCCCCCTCGGCGACGGCGCCGACTACCGCCCCTGGCTGTCCGGCGAACTCTTCCCGGCCTCCGCCTCCGACCCCACCCTCTGCGACCCCGACGCCCTGCTGCGCCGCTGGTGGCAGCAGCTCGGCGGCACCGGCGAGGACAGCACCGACGAGGACGGGCCCGCCGAGGACGCGCCCGGCGAGGACGGGTCCGAGGGCCCGCTCGATGCCGAGGACGCCGCCGAACTCCGCGCCGCCCTGGCCCCCTTCGGCCCCGCCTGGCCCGGCACCGCCCCCGCCGCGGCCGTCCCCGACGGCGCCCCCGGCGTCGAGGCCCGCGGCCTGGCCGACGTGCTGCTGTCCGTACGGGACGCGCGCCTGGGCCTGGTCCGGGCGGGCAGCGGCGCCGAGGCGCTGGCCGCCTGCGGGTGGAGCGGCCCGCTCAACCACGAGGACGACACCGCCAAGATCGCCGCCGTGCTCGCCGACTGGGAACGCCGCTTCGGTGCCCAGGTCGTCCAAGTCGGTTTCGACACGCTGGAGTTGAGCGTCGCCGTCCCGCCCGCCACGCTCGCCGAGGCCCTTCCGCTGGCCGCCGAGCACACCGCGTTCTGCCCCGACCTCGTCTTCCAGGGCGCCGGCACCCTGACCGCCTACGCCGAAGGCCTCGTCGACTCTTACCAGTGGTCGTTCTGGTGGGACTGACCCCGGCGCCCGTTCCCGCCACCGAGCCCGGATCCACCGGACCAGTACGGCTGGAAGGGCCGGACTATCCGTTGTGTGCTTCGAGCCCGGTCGCCGGCGCCTGCTGGGTGGCCGCCCACGACGCCAGGAGCGCCAGATTGTCGGCGGCCGGTGTGCCCGCGGGTGCGGTGTAGACGTTGAGGTGCAGTCCGGGTTCGGCGGGCAGTTCCAGGGACTCGACGTCCAGGTCGAGCCGGCCCACGATCGGGTGGCGCACGCGCTTGCGGCCGGACCGGTGCAGCCGCACGTCCTGGGATGCCCACCGCTGCCGGAACAGCTCACTGGACGTCGACAGTTCGCCGACCAGGGCGATCAGCTCCTCGTCGTGCGGATCGCGGCCGGCTTCCATGCGCAGCTTCGCGGCCACGGCACCGGCGATCTGGTCGTAGTCGACAAAGAAATCCCTGGCCGCCTCGGGGTTCAGATAGACGAACCGCGCGGTGTTCGCGGGCCGTCGCGCGTCGGCCGGCACCGGTGAATACAGCGCGCGAGCGAGTCGGTTCGTGGCGAGCACGTCGTAACGGCCGTTACCGATCCAGGCCGGCGCACCGGAGATCGCGTCGAGCACCTGCTGCAGCGTCGAGCGCACCGTCACGGCAGGCCTGCGCCGGCGCGGTCCGCCGGGCGCCGTGGACCGGCGCGCGAGGTGGAACAGGTGGTCGCGCTCGGCCTCGTCGAGTTGCAGGGCCGAGGCCAGCGCGTCGAGCACGCCGTCGGAGACACCGGCGAGGCGGCCGCGCTCCATGCGCACGTAGTAGTCGACCGACACCCCCGCCAGTAGCGCCACCTCCTCGCGGCGCAGACCCTTGACCCGACGGTTGCCGCCGTAAGCGGGCAGGCCCGCCTGCGCGGGTGCGATGCGGGCGCGACGCGAGCTGAGGAACTCCCGGATCTCGGTGCGCAGATCCATCGTGGCCAATCCCCTCACCGTGAGCCGGTCCCGCAGTCTAAGGGGTGCCCGATGCGGTCGTCGCGATGCCGCCGTCCACCGGGATGACGGTGCCCGTGAGGTAGGACCCGGCCCGGCTGGCGAGGAACACGGCGATACCCGCCATGTCGTCGTCGCGGCCGATCCGGCGCAGCGGGGTCGCCGCCGCGATCGTGTCGCCGACGGCATCGAGCGTGGACGCCGTCATCCGCGACGGGAACATTCCCGGTGCCACCGCGTTCACCGTGACGTGCTGCGGGCCCAGCTCCCTGGCGAGCACCCTGGTGAGTTGATGGAGTGCCGCTTTGCTGCTGGCGTACGAGTAGTTGGGCGACTGGGCGACGTGGATGGCGGCGATACTGCCGATGTTGATGATCCGCGCGGGATCATCGGCGGTGCCCGCCCTGCGAAGTGCGGGGAGCAGCGCCTGCACCAGCCAGAACGGCGACTTGAGGTTGAGGTCGATCACCGTGTCCCAGGCCTCGTCCGGGAACGTCGCCAGCGGCTCGCGCCACATCGCCCCCGCGTTGTTGACAAGGATGTCCAGGCGTTCCGAGCCGGCCTGGACAAGACCGGCGAGGCGCTGACACTCGTCGTGCCTGGACAGGTCGGCGGGGATCGCTCGAACGTCGCCGAATTCGGACAGCAGATGCTGTGCCTCCGCGCACGCGTCTGCCTTGCGCGAGCTGATGACGACGCGGGCGCCCGCCTGGAGAAGGCCGCGCGCCATCATCAGCCCGATTCCCCTGGTGCCGCCGGTGACAAGGGCGTACTTCCCACTCAGATCGAAAAGTTCCGCGTGAGTGGTGAATTGATCGTCCGCCATTGGTCTCCGCCTGTTCTGTCGTGGAAGAATTCGCCGACACGGTCGCGCATTCGGGGCAGCTGAATCGAACCGATGGGGTTAAAGCTGCGGCGTGTGTCCATGGTGACAGGCGTTTTGGACGTCCGGGAGACCCTGGTGATACAGGTACTGTGAGAGCCCCCCTCGCCTGGTGCGCAGGCCCCGGCACCCGTTCCCACCGCCGAGTTCGGGGCCGTCGGGGGCGTCGAGCCACCGCAGGCCGTGCCTCGCCAGGCCCGCCCACCGTCCGGGCAGATGTGGTTCGGCGCCGGCTCGTCATCCGGAGCGAGAGTGTCAGGCGCCGCCGCCCGGCCCGGGTCGGCGGCGCCATCGAGCGGTATCGGTTGGCGCCGAATTCGCCGGTGCGGACGGCGGTGATGAATGCCTGCCAAGCGGCTGGTGGGAAGTTGAGGGGGCCATCGGGAAGGTTTGGCCGGGGTGGCACTTCAGCGTGCGGTGACCCAGTAGGCCGCGAGCGGGCGGTTGCCGTGCGGTGCGGCGACGGCCCGCAGGACGTCGCTCTGGCTGAGGACGAGTTGCCGTACCGGTTCGGGCAGCGCGGCCAACCGTTCTCCTCCGGTGATCAGGTCGAGGCAGGCGCTGATCTCCCAGTCCGCGTCCTGGAGTCCGTCGGTGTCGACCGGCCCGTCGCCGTCCGCCGTCCAGCCCGCCTCGGGCAGGAGCCGTAGCAGCGCCTCGCGGGAGAAGGCCGTGCGGATGTTGCCCTCGCCGTGTGAGCCCGCAGCCTCGATCTGGCCCTGGATCAGTACTGCGAGCAGGTGCGCCAGCTGGTCGCCGCAGGAGGGCGTCAGGTCCCACTCGGCGAACCACAGCCGCCGCGCCCAGGGCCGCACCCGGGCCAGCGTGTCGCGCAGCTGCCCGAGCGAGGCGAAGTACCAGGAGCAGTGGGCGAGTACGACGTGGTCGAAGGCGTCGGAGGGGAAGTCGACCGACAGGTCGCGGACATCCGTGCTGAAACGGAAGTCGATGCGCGGCCCGACCGGGCTCGCCGCGAGCCGGGCCGCCGATTCCCCGAGCGTGACCGGCGCCCCGTAGGTCGGATCGGCGACATCGACGGCCACCACACGTCCCTGGGGTCCGACAGCCTCCGCGAGGACGGCGGTCATATCGCCCTGCCCGCAACCCAGTTCGAGGACGGTGGAGCCGGGCTCGATGTCCCAGCTCTCCACGAGTGAAGCGCGGTGGCGTGTCTGTATCAGCTGAGCATCCGGGCTGTGGTCGGCAGCGGCCATGGTCTTCACGAGCAACGGAATCCTGGCGTGGAGATCGGAGTGCTTCACACAATCCTCAGTGGCTAGTCGGCGAACTGGTGAGGACGAGGGTATGAGACGCCCCTTGGCGGCGCCTGCGATTTCTCGCTCGAGTCCTCGGCGGGGAAGAGGAGGTCCGGGCCGTGGGGGTCCTGGGAGTCGCGGACGGGTGTCACGTTGGCGAAACCCTCGGCCACCTCGATGCATTCGCCGCCCTGGCCACTGTGCGAACTCTTGCGCCAGGTGGTTGCCATCGCGTTGCCTTGTGCCGGTGGAGTGGGAAGTCGGTGGGGATGACTTTCCACTCCGGCGTCGGGTTAGGCTTCCGGCCGCCGCTCCCCAGATAGGGACGGCGGCGCGCGGGGTTGTGAGTTGGGGTGCGGGGTTGGCAACTCGCGCTGGTCGGGGCGTGCGTGCGCGTAGTGTCGGAAGCATGGCGAGCGATCATCTTGGGGATCGGGTCAAGCGGCTGCGGCGCTTGGCCGGTCTGACGCAGGAGGGCCTGGCTGAGAAGTCGGGCGTGTCGGTGGATGTGGTTCGGAAGCTTGAGCAGCAGCGGAAGCATTCGGCGCGGCTTCCGACACTTCACGCGCTGGCCAAGGGGCTTGGTGTTGAGCTGACTGCGCTTCTGGGTGACCCTCCGGCGGTTCCTTCGACGGGTGCGATGGAATCACCGGAACTGGTCTCTTTGCGGCGTGCGATCACTCCGTTTCCGTTCGCGCCTCCTCCGGAACCAGATGGAGCCGAGTGGCTGTCGCTTGCGTTGTTGAGGTCTGAGATCGCTGATGGTTGGTCGCTGTACCACGCTGCTGACTTTGGCCGTCTGATCGAGATTCTCCCTGGGATCATCGCCGATGCAAGGCTGGTGGCCACGGCAGGCCGTGGCCGTGATCGGCTTGATGGCCACATGGCATTGGGAAAGGCGCTTCAGCTAAGCGGGCACCTTGCAATTCGCCTAGGCAAGACCGATCTTGGGGTTTCCAGTCTGGAGCGAGCGACTGCTGCTGCCGACATCGCGGAGGATCCTCTGCTTGCCGCTATGGTGAGCAACTCCATGTCATGGGCCTACCAGCGCCAGAACCGGTTGGACGACTCCCGCGCGTTGGCCGTCCACGCCGCCGACGCGGTCGAGCGCGATCATGTATCCGATGCGATGGGGCTCCGTGTGTGGGGCGGGTTGATTATGGCCGGGGCGATCAGCGCCAGCCTGGGTGGAGATTACGACGGCGCATCGGAAATGTTGCGGACTTCCGAGAAGGTATCGGGAAGACTTGCGCTGATGGCGCCGCCTGCGGACAGCAGGATGGTTAGCATCTTCAGTAAGTCGTCTGTTCAGATCAAGCGCGTCCGCCTTGCGGTTCAGCATGCGCGATCCGGTGAAGCTCTGTCCCTGGCGAAGAACGTTCGATTCGACTCCGAGATTCCACCGTCCTGGCGAGCATGGCTCTTTCTCGACGTGGCTAGGGCGCACGCCGATCTGGGAGACGCTGCAGGAGCTGTTGCGGCACTCGAACGCCTGCAACGGACCGCGCCAGGGTGGATGAGATACCACACGCTTGCAGTGGGGATCGTGTCTGACCTTCTGGCCGGATCCGCCCATCCTCCGGGACTCTGGAAGCTGGCGCGGTCCCTCGGAATCGCTGACTAGTGATCAAAACTAGGACGCTTCGTCCCTGTTGGATGAGCACCCCAAGCGAGAACCTCTCCGTACCGATTCAGTACGGAAAGGATTTAGAACGTGACTGTTGGTATCAAGCTCCACGGCTACGGGGTGCGGTGGGACCCGGAGGGCCGGTGTTACCGGGTGCGGAACGAGACGACGGGGGAGTGGCTGCGCAGCGGCACCTCGGGTGGGCTGGCCTCCTTCTCCTCGTTCTCCGCCGCCTTCAGCGCCTGGCGGGGGTTCGAGGTTCGGCGGCAGGTGGGGGCGTGATGGGATCCGCCCTCAACCGCGCCACCGCCGAGCAGCGGCGGCAGGCCGCCGACGTCCTCGACGACCTGACCACCGTCCTCGCTCTGGCCGGGGTGAAGTTGCCCTCCATCGAAGTCGACTGGGAGCACGGCCGCAGGACCGGCTGCTACCTCATCGGCCTCGGCTGCGCCCACCCGTCCGAACTCCTGCGGGTCGTCGACCTGCTCCGCAAGGGGCTGCGCTACGAGCGCCTGACGCATGACGGCTGAACTCCTCGTCCGCCTCCTCTGGTTGGCGGGCTTCTCCCTCGTACTCCTCGCCGCCCTCAGAAGGTGAACCGCCCGATGCGCGACCCCCGTCTCCTCGCCAAGCCGCCGGTGTGCCGGCTCGGCTGCCTCGTCCTCGTCCGCAACCCGCGCGGCGACGTCCTCCTCGTGGACCCGGACTACATGGACGGCCTGATCCTCCCCGGCGGCGCCGCCCAGCCCAACGAGCCCCCGCACCTCGCCGCCGCCCGCAACCTCCACGCCGAGACCGGCCTCAACCTCCGTCTCGCCGACGTCCTCGCGGTCGACTTCACCCCCGCCGACCGCCACCTGGAACGCCTCAACCTGGTCTTCGACGGCGGCACCGTCACCGAGCACGCCGCCGCCCACCTCACCGTTCCTCCGCAGCACCGCAGCGGCCTGTTCGGCGCCCGCTTCGTCCCCGCCCGCCAGCTCCCGGACGTCATGGCCCCCTCCCAAGCCGCCCGCGTCACCGAGGCGTTGGCGGGCCGTGCCCTGCCCGTCCTCCTCCACGGCCAGCGCGCGACCTGAGGACCGCGCCGCCGGGAACCAGGTGGCCGACTCGGGGCCGGTGCGCCCTTCGGCAAATGAGAAGGGGCGGGCGCCGGGGTCGGCGCCCGCCCTCCCTCGTCCGGGTGCGGTCAGCTCCAGGGGTTGGCCGGCTGGTCGGTGATGGCGGTCCAGAAGCGGCCGCCGACGGGCAGGGTGCCGTTGGCCCACAGGCCCCAGCCGCTGGCGTCGTGGAACTCGGCCATCCGGAAGCCGGCGCCGAAGTAGCCGGCGCAGAGCTGGTCGGCGGCCGCCCGGCTGGTGAGCTGGCTGCCGGAGGTGGGGATGGTGGCCTTCACCTCGCCGCCGGCCCAGCTGTGGAAGCCGCTGGTGGGCACGCCGGCGGGGGCGGGGCGGCCGTCCTGCTTGAGGCACAGCACGGGCAGCTGCGCGGTGGCGGGGGTGTCGCCGCTGTACGCGTTGCTGCTGTTGTCGTTGCCGACGTGCACGACGTTGTCGGCGCGCTGCTCAAGGGCGGCCCAGGTCATGCCCTTGTGGGTGGCGACCCCGCCGAACAGGGCCTCGTAGGTGCTGCGGTAGATGTCCCACTCCTGGTACCCGCCGTAGTTGCAGTCGAACATGTAGAGCCGCCAGCCGCCCCCGATCCGGTGCTCGGTGTTGTCCAGGCACTGGGAGTTGGCGATGTTCTGGAGCCGGATCCCGATCATGTCGTACCGCGAGACGCTGTCGGACGCGGTGAACGGCGTGACCCGCCACCACTGGGAGGTGTCGTTGTTGCGACACCCGGCGCTCGTCGGGCTGTTGGCAGTGGTCAGGCAGTAGCGCTGGTCGTTGGTGTTGTTGAGGGTGTAGACGCTCGGCAGGCCCGGGACGGGCTTGAACACCCACTGGCCCGGGTTGTTGGACGGCGCGCAGGGGTGCAGGCCCGTGTCCATCAGCGCGCCGTTGGGACAGCGCTCGGACTTCTGGTTGAACAGGACGGTCGAGGGGGTGTCGGCCGAGGCCGAGCCGCCCGGGACCAGCACCAGGCCGGTCAGGGCCAGCGCGATGCCGAGGACGATACGCCGGACTAGCGAACGCACAGTGCTCTCCAAGGAGGGGAGACGACGAGGGGCGGCGGCCGGTCCGGAGGGCCCCCCGGGCCACCCGGTCCCGTCCGCCGCGGTCAGCTTGTCAGCGCGCGATCAATCGCCGGTATCCCAGTTTTCTGGGGGGTCGTTCGACACCCGACTGGTCAGGGGCGCGGCCAGGGGCGCCCGTCGAGGTGCTCGATGTCGGTGTTGAAGCGGCGCAGGTAGGCGGCGAAGGTGGTGACGTCCTGGGCGGACCAGCCGGCCATCACCCGGTCCAGGGCCTCCACGTGGGCCTCGCGCTCCTCGTCGAGGCGGCGGTCGCCCTCGTCGGTGAGGCGGAACTTGCGGGCCATCCCGCCGTCGGGGTCGGCGATCCGCTCGACCAGGCCGGCCCGGGTCATGGCGGCGGTCTGCCGGTTGAGGGTGGAGGCGTCGAGGTTGAAGGCCTCGCTCAGCTCGCCGATGGACATCGGGCCCTGGATGCGGATGCGGCTGAGCAGGATGTACGCGCTGCGCTCCAGGGTGCTGCCGCGCGGGCGGGCGGCGGACTGGCTCAGGTAGTGGTGGCGGCCGAGCACCATGTACTCGAACTCGACCAGGTCCGTACGTTCTCCCATGCCGTCGTCCTTCGCCCTTCACCCTCATCGCCGCACCGCTGACCTGCGGGTTTCGCGGGCCTTGTCCAGTATGGCAAAGGGGTGTGACGGCGGGACCCGGCCATGTAGTGTGCTCGATGCACATAATATGCACGATACACATTCCGTTTCCGAGGAGCCCGCCATGGACGGCCCCCAGCCCGGCGGCACGACCGCCCCCACCGCCCCGGTCGCCGGTACCACCCCCACCACCGGCATCGTCGCCACCCTCGCCTTCACCGGCACCGTGGCCGCGATCATGCAGACCCTGGTCACCCCGCTGATCGGCGAACTGCCCCGACTGCTGCACACCACGCCGTCCAACGCCTCCTGGGCGATCACCGCGACCCTGCTCGCCGGCGCCGTCTTCGTCCCGATCAGCGGACGCCTGGGCGACCTGCTGGGCAAACGCCGCATGCTCCTGGCCTGCTGCGTGCCGCTGTTCATCGGATCGGTCCTGTGCGCCCTCGCCTCCGCGGCCGTTCCGATGATCATCGGCCGCGGCCTCCAGGGCATGGGCATGGGCGTCGTCCCGCTCGGCATCAGCCTGCTGCGCGAAGTCCTGCCGCCCGAACGGCTCGGCTCCGCCATCGCCCTGGTCAGCGCCTCGATGGGGATCGGCGGTGGCCTCGGCCTGCCGATCGCCGCCGCCGTCGCCCAGTACGCCAGCTGGCGGGCCCTGTTCTGGGGCGCCGCCGCCCTCACCCTCGTCGTCGCCGCGATGATCCGCTTCCTCGTCCCCGCCCCCGCGCGGCGCCCAGCCGGCGGCCGCTTCGACCCCGTCGGCGCGGCCGGCCTGGGCGCCGGACTGGTCTGCCTCCTGCTGCCCGTCTCCAAGGGCGCCGACTGGGGCTGGACCGACCCCCTCACCCTCGGCCTGTTCGCCGCCGCCGTCGTCCTGCTCCTCGCCTGGGGCCGGTGGGAACTGCGCTGCCCCGAACCGCTGGTGGACCTGCGGGTCACGGCCCGCCCCCGGGTCCTGCTGACCAACGCCGCATCCGTCCTGGTCGGCTTCGGCATGTACGCGCAGGCGCTGATCATCCCGCAGCTGCTCCAGCTCCCCGAGGCCACCGGCTACGGCCTGGGCCGCTCGATGCTGGCGATGGGCCTGTGGATGGCGCCCTCCGGCCTGATGATGATGGCCGTCTCACCCCTGGGCGCACGCCTGTCGGCCGCGCGCGGCCCCAAGTTCACCCTGGTCGCCGGCTCCCTCGCGATCGCCGCCGGATACGGACTCTCGATGGTGCTCATCGGCTCCACCTGGGGCGTCCTGGTCGTCACACTGGTGTGCAACAGCGGCGTCGGCCTGGCCTACGGCGCGATGCCCGCACTGATCATGAGCGCCGTGCCGCTGTCCGAGACGGCGTCCGCGAACAGCTTCAACACCCTGATGCGCTCGCTCGGCACCTCCGTCTCCGCCGCCGTGGTCGGCGTGGTCCTCGCCCAGCTGACCACCAACCTCGGCGGCCACACCCTGCCCTCGGAGAGCGGCTTCAGGGTCGGCCTGCTGATCGGCTGCGGCGTGGCCCTGGCCGCCGCCGCGGTCGCCGCCACCATCCCCGCCCCGCCCACCGGGACGGCACCCGCCACCGCCCGCCCGGCACCCGCCGCCAAGGACACCGCCACGACCTGACCACTGCCACGACCTGATGACCCGCCAGACCCGCCCCCGGCACCCGCCGGGGGCGGCCGCGCTACGTACCCCCTACCGATCCGCGACGGATTCGCCCCCGCCGCCCCCACCCGTACCGTCGGAGACCACGCACACCGGACCAACCCCCCCCAGGAGCACAGCGATGACCGCCTACGCGATAGCCCAGGTCCACTCGGTCGAGTTCGGCCCCGACATCGTCGAGTACCTCCAGCGCATCGACGCCACCCTGGACCCCTTCGACGGCCGCTTCCTCATCCACGGCGACCGGATCGAGACCGTCGAAGGCACCTGGGGACAGGACCTCATCCTCATCGAGTTCCCCGACCACCAGCGCCTGCGCGCCTGGTACGACTCGCCCGCCTACCAGGAGATCCTCCCGCTGCGCACCCGCCACATGACCGCCGACGTGGTCTTCGCCCGGGGCGTGCCCGCCGGCTACCGCGGCGCCGACGCGCTCAAGCACTGACCGGCCCGGAGGCTCAACGCCCCTGCGCCCGCTCGCGCCACCACCGCACCGTCGCCTCCACCTGATCCTCCAGCGCGGTCGCGCGCACCGCGAACGCGGCCTCGTAGGCGGAGGAGTCCACCACGAACGGGCGGTCGAACTGGTAGCGGACCTCCCGCAGTTCACGCAGCAGCGGGGAGAACAGCCCCGCCGCGCCCAGCAGCGCCTGCGGGAGCCGGCGCACCGCGACCGGTCCGACGCCCGCCTGCGCCGCCAGCCGCTCCACCATCGCGCGCACCGGCAGCGCGGGGGCCGTCGGCACGTGCCAGGCCCGGCCCCAGGCCCGCTCCTCGCCCGCGACCTCGGCCAACGCCCGCGCCACGTCCGGCAGGTACGTCCAGCTGTGCGGCGCGTCCGGGTCGCCGAGCGCCGCGATGTTCCGGCCCTTCAGCAGGCCCGGCATCACCCGCGAGGCCAGGTGCCCGCCGTCCGTCACCCCGGGGCCGAAGAAGTCCGAGGCCCGCACTTCGACCGCCCGGATCCGCCCGGCCCCGTGCAGAGCCCGCGCCTGCTCCCACGCCGCCGCCCGCACCCGTCCCTTGGGGCCGGCCGCGGCCAGCGGCAGGTCCTCGGTCATCGGAGCCCGCACCGGCCCGTAGCCGTAGAGGTTGCCGAGCATGACCAGCACCGCCCCGGTGGCCTCGGCCGCCGCGCACAGCGAGGAGGCCAGCGCCGGCCACCGCGCCGCCCACTGCGGCAGCGGCGGCGCCGCGCAGCCGTAGATCGCCGCCGCGCCGCGTGCGGCCTCCGCCAGCCGCGCGCGATCGCCCGCGTCCAGCGCCACGTGCTCGATGCCGGGCACCGGGGCCCCGCCCCGCGCGGGGCTCCCCGACCTGGTGACGACCCGTACGGTGTGCCCCTGCCCGGCCAGCAGGCGGGCGGTGGCGGCCCCGGCGGGCCCGTATCCGACAACCACGTGGAAGCTCATCCGCCCCACCCTAGGGTCTGGGGCCGCGCGGGCGCTGCGGGGTGCTGTGAGTGCTGCTGGGGTGCGGTGCGGGCGTTAGCAAATACTTGGTATGGCAACCGTAAAAGACGATCTATGCTGGCGGACGTTCACAATCTCTCCGCACAACGCAAGGTACTGAATGAAGCTGCCCCGGGTGTCCGCCGTCGTCGCGGCCGCCGTCCTGGCCCCCACCGTCCTCTTCCCGTCGATGGCCTCCGCCGCCGACAACCCCCAGCCGGCCGGCGTCTCCGGCCCTGACACCGCGTCCAAGGGCGCCGAGGACCAGGCAACGGGCCAGGAGGAGCACGACCGCGCCGAGGTGCGGCGCGTCCTCGCCGACAAGGAGAGCGGCCCGGGCGTGCGCGAGGCGGCCCAGAAGGCGCTGAACGGCACCGCCGCCGACCTGCGGCACTTCCTGGACGTCGAGCTCCACGACCAGCGCGTGATCGACAACCGGGTGAGGGCCTACCAGGTCCTCGCCGTCGGCGGGCCGGCCGTCAAGAAGGCCGCCACGGCCGCCCTGCGGGGCGGCACCGCCGAGGACGTCGCGAAGTTCCTCAAGGAGGGCCAGTTCATCGCCCGCGCCGAGGACGAGGCCCGCGCCAAGGTCCAGAGCATCCTCGACGACAAGGAGACCGGCCCGGGCGTGCGCGCGGCGGGGGAGAAGGCCCTCGCGGGCACCGTCGCCGACGTGCGGCACTTCCTGGACGTCGAGCTCGGCGAGTGGCGTCAGACCGACAACCGGCTGAAGGTCGTCCGGATCTCCGACGGCGCCGGTCCGGCACTGAGCAAGGCGGCCGACAAGGCGCTGCGGGGCAGCTACCAGGACATCCTGGACTTCCTGAAGGAAGGCCAGTTCACGGCCCGTGCCGAGGACGAGGACCGTGCCAAGGTGCAGAGCATCCTCGACGACAAGGAGACCGGCCCGGCTGTGCACGAGGCCGCCCAGAAGGCCCTCGCGGGCACGGCCGCCGACGTGCGGCACTTCCTGGACGTCGAACTCGACGAGCGGCGTCAGACCGACAACCGGGTGATGGTCGCCCGGATCTTCGACGGCGCCGGGCCGGCGGTGAAGGCGGCCGCGCGGAAGGCGATATCCGGCAGCAACCAGGAAGTCCTGGCCTTTCTGAAGGAGGGCCAGTTCATCGCCCGCGCCGAGGACGAGGCCCGCGCCAAGGTGCAGGGCATCCTCGACGACAAGGAGACCGGTCCGGGCGTGCGCGAGGCGGGGGAGAAGGCCCTCGCGGGCACCGTCGCCGACGTGCGGCACTTCCTGGACGTCGAGCTCCCCAAGCAGCGGGCCGACGACAACCGGGTGAAGCTCGCCCAGATCATGTCGGCCGGCGGGCGGGCCGTGCGCGAGGCCGCCAGCCGGGCGCTGGACGGCACCGACGAGGACGTCGTGAAGTTCCTGAAGGAGGGCCAGTTCACGGCCCGCGCCGAGGACGAGGCCGCGAACAAGCCGGCCCCGCAGCCGGCCCGGCCCGCCGAGCAGCCGCAGACCGCCACCGGCGCCCAGCCGGCCGTCCAGCCCGCCGCCCTGACCACCACGACGGGCACCACCGCGGGCACGACCACGGGCACGACCACGACGGGCACCACCGCCGGGACGGCCACGGCCACCACGGGCGCCACCACGGTCACCACCCGCCCCGGCCAGCTCGCCGCCACCGGCACCGAGGGCCTCGGCTGGGAGGCCGGCGGCGCCGCCGCGGCCCTGGCCGCGGGTGCGGCGCTCGTCGTCGCCTCCCGCCGCCGCTCCACCGAGAGCTGACGTCCCCCGAACGTCCCCGGCCGCCCACGCGGCCGGGGACGTTCGGACGCCCGGACGTCCGGGGCCGCACGCTCAGCCGCGGGTGCGGCGCTCGGCGATCGCCCGGGCGAGGTCCGCGTGCCAGCGGGCCGCGTTGTTGCCGTCCAGCCGGCCCGCGAAGGCGCGCCGCGCGGCCTGCACCAGCTCGGTCGAAGCGTGCGGGTACGCCTCCCAGACCGCCCAGAGCGCGTTCTCGGTGTCCTCGTCCAGGCCCGTGCAGGTGAGCGGTCCGGTCCCGGACAGGGTCGCGGCCAGCACGGCCTCGAAGACCCGCCGCAACCGCTCGTCGTCGCGCCCGCGGGCGGGACGCTCAGCCACCGTCGCCGCTGCCGCCACCGTCGTCGCCGCCACTGTCGCCGCTGTTGCCGCCGCTCAGGCTCCGGCGCCGCCTGCGCGAGGAGCGCCGCAGCAGGGACCCCGAGGCGAGCGTCACGGACGCCACGGCGCGCACCCAGCGGGGGCCGCCGCGTTCGGCCCACACCACGCACACGCACCCGCCGACCACGATCACCAGGACACCGACCAGCACGGCACCGACCACGTCTCACCCCTCTCCCGTCCATCCCGTTTCCGGGCCGATCCTCTCAAGCCGAGCCCCCCGCCCGCGCCCCCGACCCCCCTAAACCGGGCCGATCCGCCACACAAGTGGACACCAGGCCCGTCCCGCAGGGAAGTTGGCGCCACGCGGGCTCCACCCGACCCGCGCCCCGTCTCACCCCCCTGACCCACCCTCCTGACCTGCGCCCCAGTGCGGCCGAGTACCCGCCGTGTGCCAGGATGCCGACACCGATCCTTTCGACCGGAGACCTTTCTTGACGATTCGCCGCACCACCGCCCTGGCCGCCGCCGCGACCGTGCTCTCCCTCACCGCGCTGACGGGCTGCAACGACGACGCCGCCCCCTCGGCGGCCCAGGCCCCCGCCGCCCCGTCGGCCACCACCCCGGCCGCGGCCCCGACGGCCCCCGACGCGGCCCCGACGTCCGCCCCGGCATCGGCATCGGCCCCGGCGTCCGCACCCGCGTCGGCCCCGGCCGAGGCGCCCGCCGGCGGGGTGATCGACCCCGAGCAGGCCCTCGCCCAGGCCGCCCGCACGCCCTACGCGGCCACCCAGGACTTCCGCACCGAGGGCGGCCCGCTGGTCGCGACCACCACCGGCCGGGTCAACCTCAACGGCAAGGTGCGCACCGGCCGCCTCACCGAGTCCCTGGGCACCGGCGGCGGTTCGGCGGGCGACCCGGTCGTCGTCACCGAGGACGCGGCGTACATCAAGTCCGGCAGCGGCTGGCGCAAGTCCCCCCTCGCCAATCGGATAGCCGACTACCACGGCTACGCGAAGGCCCTGCTGGCGCTCGGCCCCGCCGCCCGCAAGGGCATGGAGGAGCAGAACGGCGCGCCCGCCTTCCACCTCTCCGGCACGCTCGGCGTGGAGCAGCTGCGCGCCGTGGACGCCGAGCGCTACCTCAACCTCAAGCGCATGGGCGTGGGCGTGGCGTCCTTCCAGCTCGACCAGTGGATCGACGCCCAGGGCCGTACCGTGCGTTTCGACCAGCACGTCGACATCAGGGGCACCGCGACGCGCACCTACGGCACCTTCCGCGACTTCGGCCCCGTCGAGCTGGTCCCCGCCCCCAACTGACCACCCGAGCAAAGGATTCCGCCATGGCCAAGGGCCTGTTCGCGACCCTGCACACCACCCTGGGCCCGATCCGGCTGGAGCTGTTCCAGTTCCACGCGCCGAAGACGGTCCGCAACTTCGTCGAACTCGCCGAGGGCGCCCGGGAGTACACCGACCCGCGCACCGGCGAGCCGGGCAGCGGCCCGTACTACGACGGCACGCTCTTCCACCGCGTGGTGGCCGGCTTCATGGTCCAGGGCGGCGACCCGACCGGCACCGGCACCGGCGGCCCGGGCTACGCCTTCGCCGACGAGTTCCACCCCGAACTGCACTTCACCAGGCCCTACCTGCTCGCCATGGCCAATTCCGGCCCGGGCACCAACGGCTCGCAGTTCTTCATCACCGTCGGCACGCCCGCCCACCTGAACCGCCGGCACACCATCTTCGGCCAGGTCGCCGACGCCGACTCCCGGGCCGTCGTCGACGCCCTCGCGGCCGTCCCCACGGACGGCGAACGCCCCGTGGAGGACGTCGTGATCACCGAGGTCACCGTCGAGCGGCTCTGACGTCCGCCTCCCGGCATCCCGGCAGCCCTGCGCCCGTCGTGCGGCGGTGTCACAGCCAGCCGCGGTCGTCGGCGGTGCGCAGGGCCTCGGTGCGGTTGCGGCTGGAGGTCTTGGCGATGGCGGAGGAGAAGTAGTTGCGCACCGTGCCCTCCGAGAGGTAGAGCTTGCCGGCGATCTCGGCGACGCCGGCCCCGGAGCGGGAGGCGTTCAGCACGTCGCGTTCCCGGGCGGTGAGCGGGGAGGCGCCGGCCGCGAGGGTGGCCGCGGCCAGTTCCGGGTCCACCACGCGTTCGCCTGCCGCGACCCGGCGGATGGCGTCGGCGAGCACTTCGGCCGGGGCGTCCTTGACGACGAAGCCGACCGCGCCCGCCTCCATCGCCCGGCGCAGGTAGCCGGCGCGTCCGAAGGTGGTGAGGATGACGACCCGGCAGTCGGGCACCTGCTGGGCGAGGACGGCGGCGGCGGCCAGGCCGTCGAGTCCGGGCATCTCGATGTCCAGGAGGGCCACGTGGGGCCGGTGTTCGCGGGCCGCGTCGACGACCTGGTCGCCGCGTCCGACGGCGGCGACCACCTCGAAGTCGTCCTCCAGGTCGAGCAGGGCGCACAGCGCGGTGCGGACCAGTTCCTGGTCCTCGGCGAGCAGCAGGCGGATCGTCATGTCGTCCCTTTCCGGGCGGGGGCGCGCCCGTGGCGGGCGCCCGGCGGGACGGTGACCAGCAGCCGCCACCCGCGCGGGCTCAGCGGGCCGGCCTCGACGGTACCGCCGGCCGCCGCGACCCGTTCCCGCAGTCCCCTCAGGCCCTTCCCGACGCCGCCGCCGACGACCCCGCCGCCCTCGCCGCTCCCGCCGGTCCCGCCGGTCCCGCCGGTCCCGCCGTCCGCGCCCGTCCCGTCGTCGCGGATCTCGACGGAGGAGCCGGTGACGGTGACGGTGCAGCGGTCGGCCCGGGCGTGCCGGACCACGTTGGTCAGGCCCTCGCGCACCACCCAGCCGAACAGTTCCCCGTCCTGCGTGGCGACGGGGTCGGTGGACGTCGGCAGGTCGGCGACCACCCCGGCGGCGCGCAGCAGTTCGCGTCCGCGCGCGAGTTCGCCGGCCAGCGTGACGTCGCGGTAACCGGTGACCGCGGCCCGGACGTCGGCCAGCGCCTGCCGGGACAGCGACTCCACCGCGGCCATCTCCGCCAGCGACTGGTCGAGGTCCTTGGCGGCGAGGCGCTGGGCCAGGCGGGACTTGACGGTGATCGCGGTGAGCGAGTGCCCGAGCAGGTCGTGCAGGTCGCGTGCGATCCGGTTGCGTTCGGCCTCCGAGGCCAGCCGTGCCACCTCGGCGCGGGCGGCCACCAGGGCCTGGTTGGTGGTGGCGATCTCCGCGAACGCCCCCGTGGTGAGCACGGTGAACAGCAGTGCCAGCGCCTGGAAGGCGCCGGGCCCGGCGTGCCAGGCGGGCACCGCCCACGGCACCAGCAGGGCGGCCAGGGTGGCGGTGACGGTCACCAGGGTGGCGTGGCGGCGCCGCAGCACGGCGACGAAGGAGACGACGACGGTGGCGAGGTAGAACGCGTTCTCGTGGGCGAACGGCAGCGCGGCCAGGAACAGCGCGCTCATCACCGCCAGCAGCAGGAGCACCTGCCGCCGTCGGCCGTGGATCATCGCGGTGGCGGTGAGGACGAAGCAGAGGCAGAACGCGCCGACGACCGCGTACCCGGCGACCAGGGCCGCCCCGGACACGTTGCCGCCCACGGCGACGGCGGTCAGGCACGGGTAGACCAGCATCCCGGCGCCCAGCATGGTCCGCCGCCAGCCCTGCACCCACCGCTGCGGGGCGCGCTCCCCTGTGGCGCGCTCCGCGGCGGCGGGCCCGGGGAGGGCCGCCTGCGTGTCCTCGTCCACCCTCGCCTGCCTCACGTCGCGTCGGATCGCGCGAACAGGGTACGCAGGTGGCGTCCGTTGATCACGGCGGCCACCCCCGCCAGCACCAGCCCGCACAGGGCCTGCTCGGCCTTCATCCAGAACGGGAAGGTCCCCGGCACGCAGATGATCACGACGATCGCGGCGATCATGACGGCCGAGATGATCCGCAGCCGCCGGTAGGCCGCGTGCGAGCCGCGGGCGGCCCGGGTGGTGAACAGGTACGTGGCCACGGCGCTGGCCACGACGAGGGTGCCGCGGATCCACACGGCCTGGTTCACCAGGTCGGGGTGGTCGCGCAGGGCGTAGGCGGCCGCCAGGGTGACGACGCTCAGGCCCAGGTAGGCGGACACCAGTCGCCTGATGGTGCGGAAGGCCCGAACGGTGTCGGGGTGGTTCACGTCGGTGGAGGTCATGCCCCCATGCTGTCCGCGCCGCGCCTCCGCCCGGCAGTGTGCTGCCACACCGGCCGGCCGTGACAATTGTCAGCAGGTCAGGGCGGGTCAGGTCAGGGCGGGGAAGGCCGGGGAAGGGTCGGGGGAAAGCGGGGCCGCCGCCCGGCGGGGCCGGGCGGCGGCTGGCTGTCGGTCGTGCGGTGGGGCTCAGGAGCAGCTGGTGAAGGTGGGGCTGGTGTTGGCGATGTAGAGGGTGGCGCCGCCGCTGGGGTCGGAGGTGAGCGGGACGGTGACGGTGTCGTCGGCGGTCCACGGGAAGCCGCGGGCGTCGAACGTCCAGCTGCCGGTGACCTTGCGGGCGAGCTCGGCCAGCGTCACCCAGCCGTACTGCTGGGGCGGGACGTTGACGGTGACGGCGTTGTTGACGGTGGTCGAGCCCTGCCAGACGTTGCTGTAGTTGACGGCGGTCTTGACCGCGGTGGTGAAGACGCCGCCGGGGGCGCCGCCGGAGATCTCCGCCCCGATCTCGCCGCCGAGGGTGCTGGACCAGCCGGTCATGTTGGTGACCGCGAAGTTCTGCTGGGCGGCGCTGCTGGTGTTGTTGAACCAGATCGAGGAGACGCAGATCTTGGGCAGCGGCGCCGCGGGGGCCTCGCTCTTGACGGCCCAGGAGCAGGAGGAGACGTCCTTCTGGCACTGCTTGGCGGCGTGGTCGACGGCGAGGCTGCGGGCGGCCTGCGGGAAGCCGGTGGACCACTGCTGGTTGGCGGTGCCGTTGCAGGTGTACTGGTCGGTCCAGGCGTCGTCGTACTGGGCGCCGAGCAGCAGGTCCAGGCAGGTGTTGTCGCCCAGGTGGCGGATCATGAACGCGTCGGCGGCCCCGGCGACCGGCTGCAGGAACCACCGCTGGCTGGCCTGCCCGGCGCAGGTCTGCTGGCGCAGGGCCGGGGTGAGGAAGGCCAGGTCGATGCACTTGCCGGTGTCGTTGTTGACGATGGTGAAGGAGAAGTCGGAGGGGTCGACGCTCAGCCGCCAGGACTGGTGGTAGCCGGGCGCCGAGTTGGTGACGATGTAGGCGCCGTCGCCCATGGTGCCGTTCTGGACGTCGAGTTGGCGCCCGTTGCTGAGGGACTTGATGGTCAGGCACTGCTGCGGGGAGGCGCAGGCGGCGGCCGGCGCCGTGGCGGCGTGGGCCCGCGAGGTCGCGAACGGGGCGGCGGTGAAGCCCAGGGCGGCGCAACAGGCCACCAGGACGGCCGCGATCAGGCGCAGCCAGGGAGCCGGTCGGCTCGGGGTCGTGGCGGAGAGCACGGGGTCGGGTCCTTTCGTCGGGAACGGGGAGAGGGAGAGGGGGAGAGGAGTCGGAAAGAAGGGGAGGGCGGGCCGGTCAGGCGGCGGCGAAGGCCGCTTCCAGGCGCGGGACGTAGTCCACGAGGTCCTGCGCCCAGCAGCCCGCGCTGTGGCCGCCGTTGCAGGCGGTGCCCCAGCCGGCGCCGTTGCCGTAGTCGACGTAGTGGTAGCGGTAACCGAGGGCGTCCAGGCGGTCCTTGAGGCGCTTGGCGGTGCCCTCGGCCCAGAACTCCATGTCGGAGGCGCTGCCGTTGCCGTTGCCGGTGTAGACCGCGATGCCGGTGTCGGCGAGCGCGCCCGCCCGGGAGACCGGGTCCGCGGCGTTCCAGCGCCAGTCGGCGTTGAACACCGGGTACGGCGAGCCGAAGATCGCGTCGCTGGAGACGGTGGGGCCGAAGTCGAGGCCGCAGGGCTTGCCGTCGCTGGGCCCGCACAGCACGGTGCCGACGTTGGTCAGGGTGGCGACCACGGCGCCGCGGATGATCATCTCGTTCACGGAGAGGTCGTTCGCGCCGGACATGGTGAGGACCTGGCCGAACAGCTGGGGCCGGTCCTGCGCGTAGTGCAGCGCGCCGAAGCCGCCCATCGACAGGCCGCCGACGGCCCGGCTCCTGCGGCCCGTCAGGGTGCGCAGGTTGGCGTCGATGAACGGGACGACCTGGTCGAGGTGGAAGGTCTCCCAGTTCTGCGCCCCGGCGGCGGTGTTCTGGTCGAGCCAGTCGGTGTACCAGCCGCGCAGGCCGCCGTCCGGGATGACGGTGATCATCGACTGCGCGGCGGTGAGGGCGGGGTAGGCCAGGGCCGGGTCGCTCGGGTTGTCCGAGGCGCCGTGCAGGAAGTACAGGACCGGGTAGCGCTTGGCCGGGTTGGCCGCGTAGTCGGCGGGCAGCAGGATCCGGATGGTGTGCTCCCCGGCGACCTGGGGTGTGGTGACGGTGAGCACGAAGTTGGTGGCGCTGCCGGTGGCGGCGCCGACCTGGGTGAGCCCGAAGCCGTCCTTCATCGGCGGCGGGGCGGGGGCCTCGGCGTGCGCGGCGGGCACGCCCAGCAGCAGGAGGCAGGCGGTCAGGGCGGCGACGGCCGTCCTGGCGTGCCGGAGCCGGGCGCGCAGGGGCCGCGCGGGCGGGCGCCGGGCGGGCTGGGCTGGTGTCATGGGTCGTCCTTGGCCGTGAGGGTGCCGCCGTTCCCGGGGGGAACCGCCGGAGCTGTCTGAGCACCGACAACTCTTGCGAGATCACCTCGCGGTCCGCCAGAGCGCCCTGCGGCGCACCTGGGCCACTGGCGCATGTGCGCCACCGGCGTGGGTAGCCTCCGACGGCCCGTCCGGGCGACACCGGTACAACGACAAGCCGACAAACCGACGAGCGGACGGGTCGACACAACGACACAACGGCACAGCGACACAACGGCACAACGGCACAGCGCCGAGCTGACACACCGATACGCCGACACACCGATACACCGACACGATGACGGGGGACGTCGTGCACGACGTGCTGGATCCAGACTCCGAACGCGGCCGGATCTACCGCTGCCTGGTCGGCCGTCCGCAGGCGCGGGCGGCGGAGCTGGCGGCCGGGGTCGGCCTCGGCGAGGGCGCCGTCCTGGCCGTGCTCAGGGAACTCGCCGACGAGGGAGTCGTCGTGGCCTGCAACGGCGAGGGCCCGCGCGACGACGGCCGCCGCGACGACGGCCACCGCGGCGACCGTCACCGCGACGACCGCCACCGCGACCGCGCCTGGGAGGCGCTGCCGCCCGGCCGGGTGGTCGAGGCGGTGCTGCAGAGCGACGCCGTCCGGCAGGCCGCGGCGCGCCGGGCCGGGGCGGAACTGGAACGCCTCTACCGCTTCGCCCGGCGCGACGCCGGCACCTACGGCGCCCTGGAGGTGGTCGAGGACGCCGCCCAGGTACTGGCGGCCAGCCGGCGCCTCCAGCTCGCCGCCCGCCACCAGGTGCGGGTCATCGACGTGCCGCCCTACTCCGGCAGTTCGACCTACTACCTCGACCAGGAGGTGCTGCAGCGCCAGCGGATGGCCGCCGGGGTCGTCTACCGCTCGATCTACCACGGCTGCGCCTTCGACGACCCGGTCGCGGGCCCCAACATGGCGCGCATGGTGGAGGCGGGGGAGCAGGCCCGCACGCTGGACGAGCCGCCGCTCAAGCTGGCCCTGGGCGACGACGACCTGGCGATCGTCACGCTGGCGGCCGACGGGCGCCCGGGCGTCGTCTCGCTGCTGATCCGGCCCTCGGGCCTGCTGCGGGCGCTGGCCGCGGTGTTCGAGACGCTCTGGCGGCTGGCCGTCCCGGCGTCGGTGTCCGCCGTCGACCTGCAGATCGGTGAGCGGGACCGCCGCATCCTGACCCTGATGGCCAGTGGTGCCACGGACGACGCCATCGCCCGGCGGCTGGGGCTGGGGCGGCGCACGGTGGTGCGCCGGGTCTCGGCGCTGCTGGCCCAGCTGGGGGCCACCACGCGTTTCCAGGCGGGCGTGCAGGCGGCCCGGCGCGGCTGGCTGTGAGCCGTCCGCGCCGGGCCGGACCCCTGGGGGGCGGGGGTCAGGGAGAGGTGGTCAGCAGGTGCCCGCCGCGCGGTCGCGCACGACCAGGTCGGTGCGGCCGGGGGTGGAGTCCAGCCAGACCACCCGGGTGCCCTGGTCGGCGGCGGGCTGGTCCTGGCCGCCACGGTCGCAGGAGAGGCGCTGCGGGGTGCCGCCGCCGACCGGGAGCTGCCAGAGCTTGGGCAGTGCGGCGTTGGTCCAGCCGCCGGCGGGCTTGGTGCTCTCGACCTTGTAGGTGAGGGCCTGGTCGGAGGCGGTGAGGTTGCCGCCGCGCGTCGGGGCGTTCGGCGCGTCGGCGGCCAGCACCTCGGTCACGCCGGAGCCGTCCAGGGCGCCGGAGCGGACGGAGGCGCGGGCGGTCGCGCCGGCGGGGGTGTCCAGCCACAGCAGCCGTCCGCCGGCGAGCCGGGCGGAGGAGGCGCTGGTCGCGGCGGCGCCGGGGGCGGCGTGCGCGGTGTACTGGGCGGTGACCTTGCCGGCGGCGATCGAGTAGACGGTCGGCGCGGTGACGTACTGCTGTCCGTCCTGCCAGGACTCGGTCCAGGCGAGGTAGCCGTCCTTGAGGGTGAGGTCGTCCGGGTGGTGCCCGTCGGCCAGCGGCAGTTCGACCGCGGGGGCGCCGTCGTGGGACAGCCGGATGCTGGTGCGGCCGGTGGCGAAGTTGTTCACGGTGAAGGCGATGTCGCCGCCGGAGACCTGGGGGCTGCCGGGCTCCGTCCCGTCGGCGAGGAACAGGCTGCGGACCGGGCCGGCGCCGGACAGCGGTGCGGCCAGCAGTTCGCGGCTGTGGTTCTGGGCGGTGGTGCCGATGGCCTTCCACACGGCGGTGGTGCCGTCGGTGGCGGGCCAGCTGTGGTAGCGGCCGTCGTCGGGGCTGAGCCGGACGGGGGCGCCGCGTCCGGTGGTGGAGCCGGTGTACAGCGCGGTGGTGTCGGGGCGGGTGCCGCCCGTGCCCTTGACCGGGTCGGGGGCGGGGGCCATCGCCACCCAGTGCCCGCCGCCGGCGGCCGGGGGCGCCATCGAGTAGGAGAGGTTGCGGGCCAGCGTGCGGCTGTCCATGCCGATCCGGCTCTCCCAGCCGGGCTTGATCCCGTGGGCGTCGAACGCGGCTGCCACGGTGCGCAGTTGGGCGTGGCTGAGGCCGAGGTCGCGGCCGGCCGCCAGGGTCGCGTTGCGCCCGGCGACGAAGTCGTCGAGCGGGGTGAGGTAGGCGGTGAGCGCCCGGTAGACCACCCGGTCGGCGGTGAGCGGGTCGAGGGTGCGCCGGATGTCCCACAGGGCGCCGCTGAAGATGGTGGCGTTGAGGTGCTGTCCGCCGTTGTCGATCGTGCCGCCGAGGTAGTCGTTCACGGTGGTGCGGTGGTCGTCCATCCGGCGGTCCGCGCAGGCCTGCGGGGTGCCGGTGCGGCACTTGCTCTCGCCGAGCAGCGCGGCCGCCGGGTCGTTCATGGACATGCCGCGGGCGGTGACCTCGATGGCGTTGCCGAAGTAGTCGGCGAGCCCCTCGTTCATCGCGCCGGCCTGGCCCATGCCGGCCAGGTCGGCGGTGTTCGATATGACGCCGTGGGTCATCTCGTGCCCGGCGATGTCGAGGGCGGCGGAGAACGGGTAGTAGTTGGGGCCCCCGCTGCCGTAGACCATCTTCTTCCCGTCCCAGTACGCGTTGGCGTAGGGGGCGCCGTCCTGGGTCACGTTGACGACGGAGGTGATCGCGCCGCCCTTGCCGTCCAGGCCGTTGCGGCCGAACCGGTCGTGGTAGAAGTCGTACACGATACCGGCGTTGACGCTGGCGTCGGTGGCGCCGCTGGTGCCGGCGGAGGCCGGGAAGTCCGGGCCGGGGGAGTGGGCCGGGGGGAGGTCGGCGGGGATGCCGCCGCCGAAGTCCATCTCGTCCCGGCCGCCGGCGTCGTAGGTGGTGATGGTGGCGGGCCGGGTGAGGTCGGTGAGCTGGTAACTGCCGTCCGGCAGGCGGGCGATGTTCACGTTGGTGGAGTTGCCGCGGGCGTCCGGCGCGGTCCCGGTGGCGGGTTCGAGGCCGGCCGCGGCGCTCCCGGCGGGCGGCGCCGCCGCCGGGAGCGGGGCGCGGGTGTCGTAGGCGAGGGCGACCACGCCGACGGTGGCGTCCACGAAGACCTCGCGGGCCGCGGGCGCCCCGGTCGCCGGGTCGGCGGCGTGCACGGTGAAGCGCTGGGCGAGCCGGCCGGCGCCGTCCGGCAGGACGACCAGGCCGTGGTCCTCGGCGGTGGCCGCGGCCCGGGCCTTCGGGTCCTGGACGGAGCCGAGCGCCAGGTCGCGCAGGGCGGCGGCCGGGACGGTGGCGGTGGTCGGCACGGTCAGGCCGGTGAAGTACTTGCCGCCGACCGACTCGACGCGCTGCCCGGCGCCCTCGCCCGTCAGGTGCACCAGGTACTGCGCGCCGAACACGGGCACGCCGTCGTGGCGCTGTTCGAACCTGACGGTGCGCCGGCCGTCGGGGGTGCTCTCGGAGCCGACCTCGGCCAGCTCGCCCGGGTCGACGTGGTAGCGGTCGCCGTGGGCCGCGAGGTGGGCGCGGGCGGCGTCGGCGGGGCTGCCGACGGCCGGCTCGGCCAGGCCGGTGACCAGCTGCGGGGCGGCGGTGTCCTGACCGGCCACCAGGGAGGGCACCGGGTCGGGGGCGGCCGCGGGCCCGGCCAGGGCGGGCGGCGCGGCCAGGGCCAGCGCCACCACGGCGGTGGCGCTGATGCCGAGTGCTGTGGACGTGCGGGAACGACGGGGCACGGAGGTCCTCTCGCAGGGCCGAACGGTGGTCGCGGCGGGCCGGCCGCGCCGGACCACCGCGACGATCACGATAAGTCATCCACCGTCATATGTCGATAGACTTTCTATGTGCCCGGGGAGGGCCGGAACCCGACCCCGCGACAGGCCCGGAAACCCCCAACCCGCCCCGCCCGGCGAGCGATTCGTTCAAGACGCCACCACACCCCCCGGCCGACACTGACCCCCATGACCGATCGCGCCTTCACCCCCGCCGCCGGCCGCCTCGGCCCCGTACGCTTCTACGACCCCATCGTCTCCCTCACCCGCGAACGCCTGTGGCGCAGCCTGCTCGCCATGCACGTGGCCCCCCGCCCCGACGACGTGATCCTCGACGTCGGCTGCGGCACCGGCTCCCTGGCCGTCCTCCTCGGCCGCGTCGAACCCCGCGCCCGCGTCATCGGCGTCGACCCCGACCCCACCACCCTCGAAGTGGCCCGCCGCAAGGCCGCCGCCGCCGGCGTGACCCCCGAATGGCACCTCGGCATGGGCGACGCCGTCGCCGACCTCGTGGGCGCCGAAACAGCCGACACCGTCGTCTCCAGCCTCGTCCTCCACCAGTGCCCCATCCCCATGAAAGAGGCCGTCCTCGCCTCCATGCACGCGGCGCTGCGCCCCGGCGGCAAGCTCGTCATCGCCGACTTCGGGCGCCAGCGCACGGCCGCCATGCGCCTGGCGTTCCGCATCGTGCAACTGGCGGACGGCAAGGAGGACACCCAGCCCAACGCCGACGGCATCCTGCCCCGGCTGATCAGCGAGGCCGGCTTCCACGGCGTGCGCGAGACCGAGACCGTCGCCACGCTCACCGGCTCGCTGTCGTTCTACGTCGCCCGCCGCGCGTAGGCCGCGCCCGCGTCGCCCGCCGGGTCCTGGCTGCCCGCCGGGTCCTGGCCGTCAATCGCGCTGTCCGCCAGGCCGCCCGCCCGGCCCGAGGCGCGCAGCACCGGGAGCACCGCCGACGGCGTCAGCCCCGTCATCTCCCGCATCTGGCGGCTGAAGTGCGCCTGGTCCGCGAAGCCGCCCGCCAGCGCCGCCTCGGCGAGCGTGCGCTCCTCGCCCAGGGCGTCGGCGGCGCGGGCCAGCCGCCGCCAGATCCGCCAGCGCGCCAGCGGCACCCCCAACTGCCGCCGCGCCAGGGCCCGCAGGCGCTGCGGCGACAGCCCCACCCGCGCCGCCAGCCCCGGCAGCGCGACCCGGTGGTCCGTCAGCGCCTCCATCGCCGCCCACAGTCGCACGTCCACCTCGGCCGACGGCAGCACCCCGGACGGACGCAGGTCCTCCTCCGCCAGGCCCCGCCACTGGGGCGCGACGGTGACACCGTCACCGCACCCCGCCCGCAGCCGGTCCGCGAACGCGCAGTGCGGATCGACGAAGAACGCCGACACCTCCCGCACCGGCGCCATCCGGTGCCACACCATCGGCGCCACCACCACCGCCGCGCCCCGGTGCCGGACCCCGTCCCCGTCCACGATCGTCACCTCGGCGCCCGCCGACGCGACGGCGACCTGGAACGCGGCGTGCCGGTGTGACGTACTGTCCGCCAGCGGCCCCCGGTACAGCGCGTACCCCGCGCCCACGACGAAGCGCCGCCCGATCCCCTCCCACTGCCCCATCCGCCCGATGCTGCCAGAGCACCGCACCCACCACCCCGGATTCCGGCCACCCCTAGCCCCTCAGGCCCACATCGCGGGCCTTCCAGGCCAGGAACGCCGAGAACCGGACCGTGCCCGCCAGCCCGGCCAGGGCGAGCGCGATCCACAGCGGGATCCCGAGCAGGCTCGGCCGGCTCGTGATCATCCGCTCGCCGGCGAGCCACACCCTGGTCTCGTGCCCGTCCGGATACAGCTTCCCGGTGGGCCGCTCCTCGCTGAACTCCCGGTCGCCGGCGCTCCAGTGGTACGTGCAGCCGTAGACGTCGTGGCCCTGGTTCTGGTCGTCCAGCTCCCGGCCCGTCGTCCGGCAGCCCGTCACGGTGGCCGTGACGTGGGGCGGTTCGTGCAGCCTGGTCCGGACGGCGTAGGCGGCCTGCGCCGCCGCGAACACCGTGCCCAGGGCCAGTACGAGCAGCAGCACCAGCGCCACACAGGAGACGACGTAGTCGCCGACGGAAACCTGACGCAGCAGCGGCACCGAGGCACCGACGGCCGCCACCAGCGCGACCCCGCACACCACCAGCCACCACCGCCGATCGCCCGGCAGGTCCTGCGACCCCGCCCACACCACCGGCCCGGCCGCGCCCCCCAGCACCGCCACCCCCGCCACCACACCCACCGCACACCGCCGGTGCAGCGCCCCCCACTCCACAGCAGCCCCGCGCCCCACCCCGCCCCCTCTCCCCGTTCACTCTCGCCACCCCCGAGGACGCCCCCACCCGACACCACGGTTTCGGCCCGCGCCCGCATGCTGCCCACTCTGGACGGGCGCCGCGCCGTCGCGCTCACCCTGCGCCGCCGCTGACCGGCGTCTCCGCCCCAAAGCGCCAGTACGCTGCCCCTCAGCTCCCCACCAGCACGCGGAGGTAGAGGATGACCCGGGTCGCCGTACTGTCGGCAGGATCGTGGGGGACCGCCTTCGCGCTGGTTCTCGCCGACGCCGGATGCGACGTCGTCCTGCACGCGCGCCGCCCCGAGGTCGCCGACGGCATCAACACCCGGGGAGTCAACCCCGGCTACCTGCCCGGCGTCACGCTGCCCGGCACGGTGAAGGCCACCACCGGAGCCGACGTCGCCCTGGCCGGAGCCGACGTCGCCGTCCTGTCCATCCCCTCCCAGACCCTGCGGGCCAACCTGGCCGCGTGGGCGCCCCTGATCGAGCCGGACACCCTGGTCGTCAGCCTCATGAAGGGCATCGAGCTCGGCACCGGCCGGCGCATGAGCGAGGTCATCGCCCAGGGCGCGGCCCTCGACCCCGCCCGTGTCGCCGTCCTGTCCGGCCCGAACCTGGCCCGCGAGATCGCCGCCCGCCAGCCCGCCGCCAGCGTCATCGCCTGCACCGACCACGACGCCGCCCGCCGACTCCAAGTGGCCTGCCGCACGCCGTACTTCCGCCCCTACACCCACACCGACGTCATCGGCTGCGAACTCGGCGGCGCGGTCAAGAACGTCATCGCGCTCGCCGTCGGCCTGGCCGCCGGACTCGGCCTCGGCGACAACGCCGAGGCCACCCTCCTGACCCGCGGGCTCGCCGAAACCGCCCGCCTGGGAACCGCGCTCGGCGCCGACCCCGCGACCTTCGCCGGACTGGCCGGCCTCGGCGACCTCACCGCGACCTGCCTCTCCCCGCTCTCCCGCAACCGCACCTTCGGCGAACACCTCGCCCGCGGCCTGACCATCGACCAGGCCGCCACCGCCACCGGCCAGACCGCCGAAGGAGCCAAGTCCGCCTACGCGGTCCTCGACCTCGCCCGACGGCACCAGGTCGAGATGCCCATCACCGCACTCGTCGTCGCCATCCTCGACGGCACCGTCACCACCGACCGCGCCGTCGACCTGCTCATGGCCCGCACGCCCAGAGCCGAACGGTAGGCAGGCGGCGTCGCCACCCCCGAGGACGCCCCCGCCCGATGTCACGGTTTCGGGCGGCGTCCGGTCCTCATCGGTGAACAGGGCGCGGTCGACACCCGCGCCCCCCGCTGCAGGAGAGGGCCGAGCCATGGAAACCGTGACCGTGCGACGGGTCATCGCGGCGCCGATCGCCGAGGTGTTCGACTGGTGCGCCACGAGTACCAACTACACCCGCTCCCCGTTCGTGCTCAGGGCGCGCCTGGCCAGGCCCGGCGAGGGCGCGCCCTACGGGGTGGGCGCCGTGCGGCTGCACACTTGGCTGATCGGCTGGTTCAACGAGCGGATCACCGCCTACAACGCCCCGCACGGCTTCGACTACACCGTCGACCGCAGCTTCCCGCCGGCCCGGCACGAGTTCGGCCGGATGACCTTCGAGGAGGTCCCCGAGGGCACCCTGGTCGTCTGGACGACCGGCTTCGCGCTCCCCGTCCCCCTCGTCGGCGCGGCCTTCGCCCGCCGGATCGGCAAGCCCCTCATCGCCCACGTCTTCGGCGCCATCCTGGCCGCCGCCGCCACCGACCTCGACGCCGCCCCGAAGAAGCGCCCCTGACACCGCGGCGGCAGGGGCGCGGCAGGAGCGCGGCAGGAGGGGGACGGCTCAGGCCGGCGGGTTCGGCCGGTTCAGGCCGCGGTCGTAGGCGAAGATCACGGCCTGCACCCGGTCCCGGGCGCCGATCTTCGACAGCACCCGGCTGACGTGCGTCTTGACGGTCGACTCCGCGAGCACCAGGCGCTGCGCGATCTCGCCGTTGGTCCAGCCCCGGCCGACCGCGACCAGGATCTCGCGCTCGCGCTCGGTCAGGGCGTTCAGCCGCGGGTCGTCCTCGGGGGCCGCGCCGGGCGGGCGCACGGGCAGGTGGTGGGCGTAGGCGTCCAGGAGGCGCCGGGTGATGGCGGGGGCGACGACGGCGTCGCCCTCGGAGACGGCGCGGATCCCGGCCAGGAGGTCCTCCGGGTGGGCGTCCTTGAGGAGGAAGCCGCTGGCGCCGGCGCGCAGCGCGGCGTGGGCGTACTCGTCGAGGTCGAAGGTGGTCAGGACGAGGATGCGTGAGCGCCCGCCGGTGGCGACGATGCGCCGGGTGGCCTCGATGCCGTCCATGCCGGGCATCCGGATGTCCATCAGGACGACGTCGGGCCGCAGGTCGGCCGTCAGGCGTACGGCCTCGGCGCCGTGCGCGGCCTCGCCGACGACCTCCGTGCCGGGCTGGCTCTCCAGCAGCATCCGGAAGCCGTACCGCTGGAGCGGCTGGTCGTCGACGATGAGGACCGTGGTCACGTCAGGCCGCCTGTCGGGTCGGGGTCGGGATCGGGGGTGAAGGCGCCGGGGCCGCCGGGGCGACCGGGGCCGTCGGGGCCGTCGGGCCCGTCGGGGGTGAGGTCGAGGACGGCCTCCACGGTCCATCCTGCCCCGGGCCCGGGCCCGGCGGTGACGGTGCCCCCGTACAGGGCCGCACGTTCGCGCATGCCCGTCAGGCCGTGCCCCTCCTCGCCCGCCGCACCGCCGCGCACCGCCCCGCCGGGCGGACCGCCGTCCCGCACCCGCACCCGCAGCCGGCCGCCCTCGGCGGCCAGCGTCACGTGCACCCGGGTCTCGGGCCCGGCGTGCTTGAGGGTGTTGGTGAGCGCCTCCTGGACGATGCGGTACGCCATCAGCTGCACCCCGCGGTCCAGCCGCCCCACCTCGCCGCGCGCGGTGTACACGACCTGCGGCCCGGCGGCCCGGATGCGCGCGCACAGCCCGTCGAGGTCGGCGATGCCCGGCTGCGGCGTGAACTCGGGGCCCTCGCCCTGGTCGCGCAGGACACCGAGCATGCGCCGCAGCTCGCCCAGCGCCTGGCGGCTGGTCTCCCCGATCAGCAGCAGCGCCTCCCGGCCCCGCTCGGGGGAGGCCTCGGTCGCGTACGCGCCGCCGTCCGCCAGGGTGATGATCACGGACAGGTTGTGGCCGATGATGTCGTGCATCTCCCGGGCCACCCGGGTGCGCTCGGTGGCGGTGGCCAGCCGGCTGCGCTGGTCGCGCTCGACCTCCAGCCGCGCCGCCCGTTCGCGCAGCCCGGCGAGCTGGGCCCGGCGGATGCGCACCGCGATGCCGACGGCCACCGCCGCCGTCGCCGCGCTGAACAGGAAGAACAGCGCGTCCCCGACCGGCAGCCCGCCGGACAGCTCCACCGCGACCAGCGCCGACGCGCCGGTCATCGCCGCGCACGCCCACGCCAGGTGCCGCAGGCTCCCGTGCAGGGCCAGGCTGTAGAGGGCGACGAGCAGCGCGACGTCCGCGCGCAGCGCCACCCCCAGCGACCACTGCAGGACGAACACGGCCGCGACCGCCGCGAACGCCGCCGCCGGCCGCCGCCGGCGCCACAGCAGCGGCAGCAGCAGCCCCGCCTGCAAGGCCAGCATCGCCGCCAGCGGCGGGCGGGCGAAGACGATCCGGTGCTCGCGCGCCCGCTCCCCGCCGTCGTGGAAGGGCAGCAGGTCCGGCAGGCAGAACAGCAGGAAGACCGCGGCCACCACCGCGGTGTCCAGCACCCACGGGTGGTCGCGGTCCGCCTGCCGCGCCCGCTGCCCCAGCCGGGCCAGGCGCGCGAACACCGGGTGCCCCGACAGCGGGTCGCCCCCCGCCCCCGCGGCGGTGTCGTGCTCGCTCACGGCGTCACCTTCGTCCAGCTCGTCCGCAACGGGTGTCACCTTCGTCCTACTCACCCGCACCTTCGTCCCACTCACCCGCAACGGATACGAAACGGGCCCGGTGCGGCACCCGACTCGAACGGGCACCGCACCGGGACGTCCACGCAGTCTCCCAGCCCTCAGGCGTCGCTGCGCACCAGGCGCACGGCCGCGCCCGCCAGGGCGAGCACCGTCCACAGCAGGAAGACCGCCAGCCCCGCGGCGGGCGACAGCGTGGTCGCGTCGTGGTGCAGGGCGAACAACGCCTGGCCCGCGTTGCTGGGCAGGTACGGGCTGATGTGGTCCTGCCAGGACGAGGGCAGCAGCGAGATCAGGCCGGGGACCAGCATCAGCGAGGCCACCAGCACCGAGATGCCGCCCGCCACCGACCGCAGCAGCGCGCCCAGCGCGACACCGATCACGCCCACCAGGGCGAGGTAGAGCCCGGCCCCCAGCAGGCCGCGCAGGACGCCGGCGTCGGAGAACGTCATCGCCGCGCGGGTACCGGAGAGGATGCCGCTGTCGGCCGCGAAGGCGACGAACACCCCGACGGTGCCCAGCAGCAGCACCACCACCCCGTACACCGCCGCCTTGGACCACAGCACCGGCAGCCGGCGCGGCACCGCGGCCAGGGTGGAGCGGATCATGCCGGTGGAGTACTCGCCCGCGGCGACCAGCACGCCGAGGACGCCGAACGCCAGCTGCGCGAAGTTGGTGCCGAACAGCGACAGGCTCAGGGCACTGGCGTCGGCGAAGTCCCCCCGGTCCATCGGGCGCCCCGAGGTGATCCTCGACTTGAACTGGAACGCGGCGATCAGCCCGAACGCGACCAGGAACAGCAGGCCCAGGCCCAGCGTGATCCAGGTCGAGCGCAGCGACCACAGCTTGGCCCACTCCGAGCGCAGCACGCGCACGGGCGTCACCCGGTAGGCGGGGCGCGCGGGCCGCAGGCCTGCGGCCTCGGACGTCTGGCTCGGTGCGATGGTGCTCATGCCGCGCTCCTCGGGGACTCGGCGCCGGCACCCGCACTGGCGGCGGGCCCGGTCGCGGTGGTGGCGCCGTGGTACTCCACGGCGTCCCTGGTCAGCTCCATGAACGCCTCCTCCAGGGAGACCGTGCGGGTGGTGAGCTCGAACAGCGCGATGCCCTGCTCGGCGGCCCGCAGGCCGATCTCCCGCGCCGCCAGGCCGGTGACGAGGAGCTCCTCCGAACCGGAACGGCCGGTGACCTCCACACCCGGCCCGGCCAGCGCCGCGCGCAGCCGGGCCGGATCGGCGCTGGCCACCTTCACCACGTCGCCGCCGGCCTGGCGGACCAGGTCCTGCACGGTGGTGTCGGCCAGCAGCCGGCCCCGCCCGACGATGATCAGGTGGTCGGCGACCAGCGCGACCTCGCTCATCAGGTGCGAGGACACGAAGACGGTGCGGCCCTCGGCGGCCAGCGAGGTGAGGAGGTTGCGGATCCACAGCACGCCCTCCGGGTCGAGACCGTTGACCGGCTCGTCCAGCATCACCGTCGCCGGGTCGCCCAGCAGCGCCGCCGCGATCCCCAGCCGCTGGCCCATGCCCAGCGAGAACGCCCCGGCACGCTTCCTGGCCACCGACTGCAGCCCCGTCAGCTCGACGACCTCCTCCACCCGCGAGCGCGGGATGCCGTGGGTGTGAGCCTGGGCCATGAGGTGGTTGAACGCGGAGCGCCCCGGGTGGATCGACTTGGCCTCCAGCAGCGCCCCGACCTCCTGCAACGGCGCCGCGTGCGCGGCGTAACGGCGCCCGTTGACGCGCACCGAGCCGCTGGTGGGAGCGTCCAGCCCGACGATCATCCGCATGGTGGTGGACTTCCCGGCGCCGTTGGGCCCGAGGAAGCCGGTGACCGTGCCGGGCCTGACCGTGAAGTCGAGCCGGTCGACGGCGGTCTTCTCCCCGTACCGCTTCGTCAGCTGGTGCGCCTCGATCATCGCTCACCCCTACGCTCCGGGGCCGGACCGTCCCGGCCTCCCTCACACTCCACGCTAGGTGCGGCGCCGGCGCGATCCGTGGTACCCCGGACCGATCATCGGAGTGGGCACGGTACCGCGGTACCACGCCAGGACCGCCTGTTGCGGTTACATCACGACGTGTCCGATTCATCGAGTATTGGACCGGAGTGCGGCGATTAACTTTGTTGGCAGTGATGCGAACGGTCTCTCATAATTCCTGCTGAGACGCGTGATGGACGGTCCGGAGAACCGCCGGGGAAGCGGTTTGCGAGGAAGTCCGCGCGCGAGATCCCACATTTTCCCGGGGGAGTTCCTTGTCCGCGCCCGAAAACGAGACAGCCGCCGTTCCGGAGCAGCCCGACGCTGCACCGGAACCGGCCGCCGCACCGCAGCACCCCGCCGCGCCGCAGCACCCCGCCGTACCGGAGCACGCCTCCGTACCGCAGCCCGACGCCGCGCCGCAGCACGCCGTCGCACCCGAACCGGCCGCGCGCCGGCTGCCGCGCGCCGTCGGCGTCGTCCTGGCCACCGCCGGCCTGCTCGCCGTCACGGCGACCAGCGCCGCGGTGACCGTCGCCGTCGGCAAGCCGGACGCCCGCCCGGTGGCCGCCGCCGCACCCGCGCCGGCCGCCACCACCGCCTCCAGCCCGAGCCCGACGCCCTCCGCCACCCCGGTACCGGTGCCGACGCCCACCGCCGCCCCGACCACCCCCAAACCGGCCAGCACCGTCAAGGGGAGCGTCAACGGCGGCAAGCACGAGGGCGACCTGCGCTACTTCCTGCTCCCGATCCCGGACGGCGGCGAGTCGTACGGGCCCGCGGACGGGATGACCATGACCAACGACGACGTCACCGAGCTGTTCGGCAAGCAGGACGGCATCATGGACATCCTCGGCTCGTACGGCTACCAGTCGGGCGCCACCCGGATGTACCGGACGGCCGACGGCAAGGCCGAGGTCACCGTCACCCTGCTGCGCTTCGGGTCCACCTCGATGGCGCGCGAGTTCGTCCAGGGATACACCCTCAAGTCGCAGGACCCGATCGACATCGACGGAGACCCGAACGCCCACGGCTACCTGCACAAGCCCAAGCAGCAGGCGTACACCGGCTCGATGACCGGCATCTCCAGCCAGGGCGACGTCCAGTACACGATCGACGTCGAGGTGAAGGGGACACCGGACAAGGCGCTGCTGAGCGGGCTGATGAAGCGCCAGCGCGAGTGGCTCGCCTCCGGCGGCTGAACGCAGCTGAACGCGGCTGAACCCGCGCCGCCGCCCGCCCCGACGCCGTCCTCCCCATCCTCCTCTGGAGCCACCCCGTGACCACCGAACCCGCGCTGCCCCCGCCCGGCACCGCACCGGCGCCCGCCGAACCGCCGCGGCCCCACGCCGCACCCGCCGAACCGCCTGCCGCCGAGACCCCGGCCGCCGAATCACCTTTCGCCGCACCGCAGTTCACCACTGAACCGCCGTCCGACGCGCCGACCCCCGAGCTCCTGCCGCCCGCCCCCGAGCGGGCGCCCCGCGCCCCGCGCCGCCCGCGCCCGGTGCTGCTGGCGGTGTCCGGCCTGGTGCTCGGCACCCTGGTCGGCGGCGGCGTCGGCTACGCCGTCCAGGCCCAGCGCCCGCCGACGCCGCTGCCGCCGATCCAGGTCGCGCGCCCGTCCTACCCGGCCGTGGCGGTCGACCCGACCGCCTACGCCGCCCAGCAGCCCAAGCCGCTGGCCATCGACGGCGACCTGCGCAAGCTGCTGATCGGCGCCCCGGACGGCAGCACCGCCTGGGGAGAATTCCCGGACAAGCCGAGCTGGGTGTCGGTCGGCGAGCTCGCCGAGTACAGCGACAGCGCGGTCCGCGACTTCAAGGACCTGAACTCCCGGGGCTTCCGCCGCGCGGCCGAGGTGGACTGGAAGAAGGGCGACGCCAGGTACCGCGTGTCGCTGGTCCAGTACGCGCCGGACCACGCCGACGAAGCCGCCACGCACGCCGTCGGCACCACCCGCAACCTGAAGCCGTTCGCCGACGGCGCCAACGGCGCCAACGGCGCCAACGGCGGCTACCGGGTGGACGAGGAACCCAGGTACTGGGCCGACAGCGCCGATCGGTACTACTACGGCCAGGCCGTAGCCCAGCGCGGCACGGTGGCGATGGTGGTGGAGGTCTTCGACTCCAAGCCGGTGAACCCCGACGTCGTGAAGGACCTCGCCAAGCAGCAGTGGGAGCGGCTGGTATGACCGACAACAGCATGACCGGGACCCCGGCCGCCACGCCGGCGCCGACCGCCCCCGACGCGGCCCCGGCCGCCACCGAACAGCCCGTCGCCGAGCAGCAGTTCGCCGCCGATCCGGCCGCGCCGACCGCCGCCGCGCCCGCCGCCCCGCGCCCCGCCTCCCGCCGCCTGCTGCGTGCGGGCGCCGCGACGGCCGCGGCGGCGCTGGCCGGGGTGGCCATCGGCGTCGGCATCATCAAGACCCAGTACGACGACCCCGCCCCGGCCGTCGCCGCCGGGCCGTCCGCCGCGCCCGTCCCGACCGCGACCGCCACGCCGTTCGGCGCCAAGTCCAACGGCAACCACTTCGGTTCGCTGCGCGACCTGCTGCTGCCCGTCCCGGCCGGCTACGAACCCGGCCCGGACGAGGGCGGCTACGGCAACGACACCGAACTCGGCGCCGAGTTCCTGTCCGCCGAACTGGACGACGAACTCCAGCAGATCCCCAAGGACAAGCGCGACAAGCTGCGCTCCTACTGGGAGGGCCTGCACGTCAAGGCCACCGGCGTGCGCACGTACCGGACCACCGAGGACGACCTGGTGGTCGGCCTGAAGCTGCGCCAGTTCAACCAGCAGGAAGTGCAGAAGCTCAACGAGTACACCGCGGTCTTCACCGGCGACACCGGCCTGTTCCGGATCGGCCCGGAGATCCCGGGCCACCCCGAGGCGCACTGCTACCTGATGCCGGCGCCGCCGTCCGCGCCGATCGACTACCTGGAGTGCTCGGCCGCCGAGGGCGACCTCCTGGTGGTCATGAACGTCGAGGGCGTGGCACCGCTGCCCAAGGACCGGATCGTCGCCCTCTTCACCCTGCAGCTCGACCGCCTCGCCCGCCCGGGAGCGTCCGCATGACCGACCACGCCACCCCGCACGAGCCCGCCGCGGGCACCCCCGCCGAGATCCCCGCCGAGAGCCCCGCCGCTCCCGCCGCCGCTCCCGCCACGGAGACCCCTGCGGAGACCCCCGAGGAGCACGAGGCCCGCCTCGCCCGGCGCAGCGCCCGCCGCAGGGCGGCCGCGCGCTGGGCCACCGCCACCCTGGTGTTCGCCCTCGCGGGCACCGGCGCCGCGCTGGCGGTCACCGCCCCCGAACGCACCGACCTGCCCGGCCTGGCCACCCCGGGCGACGGCCGCTACACCTTCCCGCCGCTGACGCTGCCGCCGCTGCCCTCCGGCAGCAGCGCGCCGGAGCGTACGGGCGGCAAGAGCGCCCTGCACGCCGCGGACCTGCGCTACCTGCTGCTGCCCGCCCCCAAGGAGGCCGGCGGCAGCCTCACCCCGGCGCTCTACCCGGTCCCCACCGCCTCGGCCACCGGCACCCCGTCGGCGAGCGCGACCCCGAGCCCGACCGCCTCCGCCTCCGCCTCGGCGTCGGCCTCGGCGGGCGCGGGCCCGTCCACGGCCCCCGCCGGCCAGGCCCCGGCCGACTGGGTCACCTGCGACGCGATGCTCGCCGACCAGCGGGACCCGGCCGCGCTCCGCGAGCTGCTCCTGCGGGACGCCTGCCGGGCGGCCACCGTCCGGGAGTGGACGGCCTCCGACGGCACCCGCACCCAGATCCGGCTGCTGCGCTTCGGCGGCTCCTTCGAGTCCTGGAACGTCTTCTCCTCCCTGCGCGCCGACGCCAGGCCCAATGCCCTGCCCGGCGCGAAGGGCACCTCCCACAGCGCCTGGGACACCGTCGAGGGCGTCCACCTGGACGCCCAGGAGAGCACGGCGAAGGGCGCCAAGGGCACCCCGAACGCCCGCGTCGCCTACCTCTGCGCCTCCGACCTCGTCGCCGTCGTCACCATGACCAACCCCGACGGCGTCCCGGACGCGGCCTTCCGCCAGGTGGTCACCCTCCAGTCCGACCTCCTCGCCTGACGCCGGCCCCCGCGCCCGCCGCCACCCCCGCGCCTGCCGCCCGCACGCCCCTCACGGCGTCAGCCGGGCGGCGGCGGGCAGGTGGTCGCTGGAGGTGGCGGGCAGGGTCCAGGCGGCGGTCGCGGACAGGCCCCGGGTCATGACGTGATCGATCCGGGCCAGCGGGAAGACCGCCGGCCAGGTGAACCCGAAGCCGCTGCCCGCGCTGTCCTGCGCGGAGCTCAGCCGGCTGGTGACCGGGGCGAGCGCGTGGTCCCCGGCGGCGGTGTTGAGGTCGCCCAGCAGCAGCACCCGGCGCAGGGGCTCCTCGTCCAGCGCGGCGCCGAGCGCGGCGAGGTTGCGGTCGCGGTGAGCGGTGGCGAAGCCGGTGACGTTGAGCCGGACGGAGGCGAGATGGACCACGAACACGGCCAACGGCCCACCGGGGGCCTGGACTTCGGCCCGCAGTGAACGGCTCCAGCCCGGGTCGATGGTCAGCCGCCGTGCGTCGGTCACCGGGTAGCGGCTCCACAGCGCGACGGTGCCGATCCGCGTGCGGTGCGGCAGTTCGGCGTCCAGCACGTGTTCGTAGACGGGCAGCGCGGCGTCGGTGACCTCCTCCAGGGCGACCAGGTCGGGGCGGGCGGCGAGCAGCGCCCGGGCCGTGCCGGCGGGGTCCGGGTTCTGCGCGCTCACGTTGTGGGTGACCACGGTCAGGCCCGCACCGCCGGCCTGGCCCGCGCCGCCCCCCGGCGGCGGGCCGCCGCCGGCGAGCACCGGCCCGAGCACGACGGTCCACACCGCGGCCAGCACCACCGCGGCGCACGCCGGCACCGGCGCGCGGCGCAGCGCGGCGGCGATCAGGACGGCGGGCACCACGAGGCCGGCCCAGGGCAGGGCGCTCTCCCACAGGCTCCCCAACTGGACGCCCAGGCTCGGCACCCGCCGGTGACCGGCCAGGGCGAGAGCGGTCAGCAGGGCCACGGCGGCGGCCACGGGGCCGCGCCGCCAGCGCCCGACCGGCGGACGCCGCTGCCGCCGCTCCCGACGGCGTCGACGGCCGCCCGGGCGGGAGGCACCCGCCGAGGCGCCCCCCGCCTCCGGGCCCGCCCCCGCCACCGCCCCCGGCCTTGAGACCGCCCCCGCCCCCGCCCCGGCCCCCGCCCCCGGCGCGAGCCCCTCCTGCGATCGGATCATGAACGGCCCCCTACCCGGCCGCGTCGGGCAACAGGGCCGGGCAGGTCCCGCCAGGGCTGGTCAGCAGCTCGAAGTGCCAGATCTCGTTGCCGTACACCTGGCAGAGCCCGTACCGCGCGCCGTGCTGGATCAGCCAGTAGTCGGCATTGGTCGGGCCGATGTCGATCGCCTTGCCCGAGACGTGCGCCGACTTCTCCGGCGTGTTCACGAACTGCCTGGCCCGCTCCAGACTCCCGTACTTGGCCACCCCCTTGTCGAGCAGCCGCTGCTGGTACTCCTTGCTGCGCCAGCCCGAGGTGACGGTCATCTCGATGCCCTGGGCGCGCGCGTCCCGGGCGGCCTGCTGGACGGCTTCCAGCAGCGGCCCGTCCAGGTTGCCCACCGCGGGCGCCCCGGTGTCGAACGGGGTCAGCGTCGTGCCGTCGGGTATGTCGCCGTCCGCCCCCGCCGAGGAGCCGGGCCCCGGAGCGGGGGAGGAGGAGAACGGCGCGACGGTGGCCGCCAGGGTCCGCAGCGCCGCCTCGGTCGCCGGCGGATCGGCGGCCGCGCAGGCGCCGGCCAGCGCCAGCACCACCACCGCCCCGGTGCCCACGGCCATCGCCCGCCGTCCGCCCCCCGCCGTCCGCTCCCGCGTCGCCTCCTGGCGCGTCGTCCCGTCCATCGCTGCCTCCCGGCGCTCGTCGTCTCGCCGCGACGGGGAAACCCGGCGGCCACACCATGGGAGGACATGCGGTGTTACCAGGACGTCTGCACTAACCGATACGTTTTCGATAGGCCCGTTCGTGTCCAATGGACACCGACGGCAACGGCAACGGCATCGACAGCAAGAGCGGGACGGGAGAACAGCGCGTGCGGGTCCTGGTGGTGGAGGACGAGATCTACCTCGCCGAGGCGGTCCAGGCGGGCCTGCGCCTGGAGGCGATCGCCTGCGACATCGTCACGGACGGCGACGCCGCCCTCGAACGCCTGGCCGTCCACACCTACGATGTCGTCGTCCTGGACCGCGACATCCCCGGCACCCACGGCGACGACGTCTGCCGCACCATCGTCGAGCACCGCCTGGGCTGCCGCGTCCTCATGCTCACCGCCGCCGCCCGCCTCAACGAGAAGGTCGCCGGCTTCGAACTCGGCGCCGACGACTACCTGACCAAGCCCTTCGACCTCGCCGAACTCGTCGTGCGGCTGCGCTCCCTGGCCCGCCGCCCCGCCCAGGCCGCGCCCCCCGTCCTCGAATACGCCGGACTGCGCCTGGACCCCTTCCGCCGCGAGGTCTACCGCGACGGCCGCTACGTCGCGCTGTCCCGCAAGCAGTTCGCCGTCCTGGAGGTCCTGATGACCGCCCGCGGCGGCGTCATCAGCGCCGAGAACCTCCTCGAACGCGCCTGGGACGAGAACGCCGACCCGTTCACCAACGCCGTCCGCATCACCATCTCCGGCCTGCGCAAACGACTCGGCGAACCCTGGGTGATCCAGACCGTGCCCGGCGTCGGCTACCGCCTCACCGACGGCACCCCCACGTGAGCGCCCCGCCCCGCACCCGCCCCGCGCCGCGGCCGCGCCGCCTGACCGCCCGCCTGCGGCTCACCCTCAGCTACACCCTCTTCGCCGTCATCACCGGCACCCTCTGCCTGGCCGTCGTCTACGTCGGCATGCGCTACATCCCCAACTACCCGCTCACCTCCTCCAACCCCCGCGACCGCCTCTCCGCCCCCTCCCGCCAGGAGATCCTCCGCTCCCTGCTCACCATCTCCGGCTACGCCCTGGCCCTGCTCACCGCCGTCGGCACGATCGGCGGCTGGTTCATCGCCGGCCGCGTCCTGCGGCCCCTCCAGGACATCACCGGCGCCGCCCACCGCGCCGCGAGCGGAGCACTCGAACACCGCATCGCCCTCGCCGGCCCCCGCGACGAGTTCACCGACCTCTCCGACGCCTTCGACGAGATGCTCGAACGCCTCCAGCGCTCCTTCGACGCCCAGCAGCGCTTCGCCGCCAACGCCTCCCACGAACTGCGCACCCCCCTGGCCATCACCCGCACCATGCTCCAGGTCGCCGCCGCCGACCCGGCCCGCCAGGACTGGACCACCCTCGTCGCCCGCCTCCAGGACACCAACCAGCGCGGCATCGAGATCAGCGAAGCCCTCCTCCAACTCGCCGACCTCGGCCACACCGCCCCCGAACTCGAACCCCTCGACCTGGCCCGCACCACCCGCGACGCCCTCGCCGCCGTCCAGGAGGAGGCCGCCGCCCTGGGCGTCACCGTCACCACCGACTGCCGGCCCGCCCCCGCCACCGGCAACCCGGTCCTGCTGCGCCAGGCCGCCGTCAACCTGCTGCAGAACGCGCTGCGCCACAACCTGCCGACCGGGGGATCCGTCACCGTCACCACCGGGGCCGATCCGGACCGCCCCGGCCGGGTCCGGCTCGCCGTCACCAACACGGGCCCCCGCCTGGCCCCCGAGACGGTCCCCACCCTCACCGAGCCCTTCCTGCGGGGCCGCGGGCGCACCGCCCAGTCCGACCCCGCCCGCCGCGGTCACGGCCTCGGCCTGGCCATCGTCGTGGCGATCGCCGACGCCCACCACGGCGACCTCGGCCTCACCCCCGGCCCCGGCGGCGGGCTGCACGCCACCCTCAGCCTCCCGGCCCGCTGAGCCCGGCCCGCCGAGCCCCGTCCGCCGTCCGGCCGCGCCCCGGGCTCACCCCGTCGGCTGCCCGGGCCGGCCCGGCACCCACAGCGGCGCCGGGCCGCCGAGCGCCATGTACCGGGCCGCGTCCTCCTCCAGCCACCCGTCCACCCGGCCCGGGTCGCCGCCGCACGACTCCACCAGTGCGGCGGCCGCGATCCGGGCGCAGGCCAGCATCAGTGCCAGGGTGTCCTGTCGGTGGTGCCGCTCCCGGACGTACGCCTCGCCCCGCTCGTCGATGCGCCGGCCGTGCGCCTCCCCGCCCCCGTCCTCGCCCCCGTCGTCGGCGGTGACCGCCTGGACGCCGTGCCACACCAGGGCGAGCGCGGCCGGTTCGGCCGGGTGCGCCACCTCCGCCCGGCCCGCCTGCTCACGGGCCTCCGCCGACCGCCGGCCCAGCCACTCCAGCACCGCCGGCACGTCCCCCTCGCGGGCCTGGAGCACCAGCTCCGCCGCCCGGTACGCGAGCGCCCGCAGGACCTCCCCGGCCGGCACCCGCAGCCCCGGCACCGGCGGCTCGCCGAACGCCAGCCAGGCGTCCGCGAACGACGCCGCCCGCACCGGCCCCAGCCACGCCGGAACCCCGGCCGCGTCGCCCACCCACTCCTGCGCACCCAGCCGGACCAGGCCCGCCGCGGCAAGCCGCGCCGCGTCCCCGTCCAGCCCGCACAGCCGTCCACCCCTCACCGCGCACCCCCGTCAGCGCCTTCAATCCCGTGACGGGCACATCCCACCACACCAGGACGCAAGCGAACTAGACAGGGACCCGACAAAAATTTCCGGCGCCGCCCAGCCGCCGATCAGCCCAGGACCAGCGGCAACCGCCCCGCCGGCGCGCCCAGCGCGCCCCGCTCACAGGGCGGTGAGCTCGCCCAGCCCCAGTGTGCGCAGCGTGTGGTCGGCCAGGTGCAGGTGGCCGACACCGTTGGGGTGCGTGGGGTCGTCCAGCCACGGGATCGCCTCGCCGTCGGGGAACTCGGCGAGCCAGTACGCCTCGTGGTCGACGAGCAACGCGCCCGTCTCCGCGGCGAGTTCGCGCACGGCCTGGCAGTACGCGGGCAGCTCGGGGCGGGCGGCGCGCCCGGCGTGGCTGGCCACCAGCGGCGTGTGCAGCACGATCTGCGCGCCGGCGGACCGGGCGACGATCTCGCGCATGGCGTCGCGGAACTCCCCGAGCCCGTCCAGCCCGGCGGGGGCGTCGTTGGTCCCCAGCGAGAGCGACAGCACGTCCGGCGCGAACCGCCCGATGACGAAGTCGTACGCCCCGAGGACGTCGGTGGCCCGCCAGCCGGACACGCCGGTGTTGACCACCACGTCCGTCAGCCGGCCGAGTTGCCAGCTGAGGCGTTCCTGCACGTGCTCCACCCAGCCGCGCGCGCCGTGGGTGTGCAGGGCGGCCCGGGTGATGCTGTCCCCGGCCGCCACCCAGGTCATCGCACCGTCCGACAGTTCGACCATGTGACCGTCCCCCTTTGATGGTTCGTCGCGTGCCGCGGTCCCCGCCGCGGTACCCGAAGAGTTGATCACAGGTGTCCGGAACCGGCGGGCGGCGGGCGGGCCTTCACGGGGCCCCGCCGCCCGGACCGGGGCGCCGCTACGCGCGGTGGTACTGCACGGGGACGGGGACCCGGGCCCCGAGTTCGGCGGCGGCGCGGCGCGCCCAGTACGGGTCGCGCAGCAGCTCGCGGCCGAGCAGGACGGCGTCGGCCCTGCCGGCGGCGAGGATGTCCTGGGCCTGGACGGGGTCGGTGATCAGGCCCACGGCCGCCACGGGCATGCCGGCCCCGCTGCGCACGGCCTCGGCGAAGGGCACCTGGTAGTCGGGTCCGGCCTCGATCGTGGCGTCGGGGACGAGGCCTCCGGTGGAGACGTCCATCAGGTCCACGCCGTGGGCCAGGAGTTCCTTGGCGAGGCGGACGGTGTCCTCCGAGGTCCACCCGGTGCGGCCGTCCTGGGGGTTCTCGGTGAGCCAGTCGGTCGCGGAGACGCGGAAGAGGACGGGCAGGTCCTCGGGCCACGCCGAGCGGACGGCGTCGACGACCTCCAGGGCGAAGCGGATGCGGCCCTCGAAGGAGCCGCCGTAGGCGTCGGTGCGGTGGTTGCTGTGGGGGGAGAGGAACTGGTGGATCAGGTAGCCGTGGGCGCCGTGGATCTCGACGGCCCGGAAGCCGGCGTCCAGCGCGCGCCGGGCGGCGTCGGCGAACTGCCGGACGATCCCGCGGATCTGCTCCTCGGTGAGTTCGTCGGGCCTGGTGTGGGTGGGGGCGAAGGGGAGGGCGCTGGGGGCGAGCGGCGTCCATCCGTGGGCTTCGTCCGGAGCGAGGGCGCGGCCGCGGTCGATCCAGGTGCGCTCGGTGGACGCCTTGCGGCCGGCGTGGGCGAGCTGGAGCGCCGGCACGGTGCCCTGTGCCGTCAGGAAGGAGGTGATCCGCCGGAAGGCCGCGACCTGGGTGTCGTTCCAGATCCCGAGGTCGTAGGGGGTGATGCGGCCTTCGGGGCTGACGGCGGTGGCCTCCATGACGATCATCCCCGTGCCGCCGGTGGCGCGTGCCGCGACGTGGGCGAAGTGCCAGTCCGTCGGGGCGCCGGCCGCGTCGCCGTCCGGAGCGGCGCTGTACTGGCACATCGCCGCCATCCAGACGCGGTTGGGGATGGTCAGGGTCCTCAGGGTGTAGGGGGTGAAGAGGGTGGTGCTCATGGGCGGACTCCTGTCGCGGGGCGAGGCGGGCGAGGCGGGTGGGGCCGGTGGCGCGAGAGGCGAGGGGACGCCTCCCAGGGTGATTGCAGGTGCACTTTGTCTGACACAACAATAGTTGCGCACGCCGATTGGTGACAAGCGCTGGCCACTTTGTCCGGACCTCGGCCCGCCGCCCGCCGCCGCCGCCCGCCGCCGCCGCCCGCCGCCGGACCCGGCGCCGCCACCTGCCGGCGGACGCGCTCCCACGCGATCCTGGTCCCCACAGCCGTCGGCGCTGCGCCGCCCGCGTCCACCGCCCGGGCGGCGGCTCCGGCCATGCGACACCAGGAGGTCCGATGAAGATCCCCGGTCCCGACCCCCGGCCGGACGGCGGGGTCGGCGCCATCGCGCAGGCCGGCGGGCTGCACACCTACCAGCTGTGGCTGCACGCCGAGTACGGCCCCGTGGCGCGGTTCCAGCTGCCCGGCGCCGAGACGGCCGTCTCGGTCGCCGACCCGGTGCTGCTGGAGGCCACCGCGCACCTGGACCGCCGCCCCGAGCGCCTGTTCTCCTTCCTGGACCCGCTGTTCGAGGCCGGCAACCTCCAGGTGCTCCCGGCGGACGAACACGCCCCGTGGCGCCGCACCCTGCTCTCGGTCCTGGCCGGCCGCCCCTCCCACGAGCAGGCCTTCGACCGCTTCACCGCCCTCGCGACCGGCCTCGCGGACCGCTGGGCCGCGCGGGGCGCGCGGGGCGAGGCCGTCGCGCTGCAACAGGACCTGACCGCCCTGTCCCTGCGGATGATCTGCGGGTACGCCCTGGGCGGCGAGGTGGAGGGCCCGGACGCCGTCGCCGCCGCCTTCGAGGAGGTGCTCGCCGACTACCTGGAACGGCTCTACCAGGTGCCCTGCGCCGTCGATCCGCGGGAGCGCGCCGAGCGGACCGCGCGGGCGCTCGCCCTCCTGCGCGCGACGGTCGACCGGGTGATCGCGGCCCGCCGCGACGGCGCCCGCGCCGACCGCAGCGACCTGGTCGGCGCACTGGTCGAGGCCGGCCAGCGCCCCGCCCGGATCCGCGACACCGTCCTCGCGGCGATGCTCGCCGCCCACCACACCACCGGCGTGGCCGTCTCCTGGACCCTGCACCTGCTGGGCCGCCACCCCGAGGCGGCCGCACGCGTCACCGGGGAACTGGACCGCGTGCTCGGCGACCGCCCGGCCCCCGGGTACGCCGACCTGCGGCGCCTGCCGTACCTGCGGACGGTCCTCCAGGAGTCGATGCGCCTCTACCCGCCCGGCCCCTACGGCGCGCGCCAGACCACCGAGGCGCTCACCCTCGGCGCGTACGAGGTCCCCGCCGGGGCGGTGGTCTTCTACCCGTTCTGGGCCGTCCACCTGAACCCCGACCACTGGCCCGAGCCCGAACGGTTCCGCCCCGAGCGCTTCACCCCGGAGCAGGCGGCCGGACGCGCGCGGCTGGCCTGGGTCCCCTTCGGGTTCGGCCCGCGCAGCTGCGAGGGCGCCGCCCTGGCCATGGTCGAGTGCGAACTGCTGCTGGCCGTCCTCCTCAAGCGCCTGCGCTTCCGGCCCGTGCCGGGCCACCGGGTGGTCCCGGCCGAACGGTTCGTCCTCTGGGCGGCCGACGACATCCGCATGCTCGTCAGCCCGCGCCGGGCCGCCTGAACACCGCGCGTCCGATGGCGCGCCCGGCGCGGCCCGGCCCCGGGCGTGCGGGTGCCCCGGGACGAACCGTCCCGGGGCACCCGCATGGGCGAGTGGCGGGGATCAGCCCGCGAGGCCGATGCCGGTCTCGGTGGCGTAGCCGGCGACACCGTTGGGGCCCACCGCGACGGCGGCGTCGAGGAACGAGGCACCGTCAGGACCGAACTGGACGTCGGTGATGTGCAGGGCACTGCCGTTCGGGCCGACGGAGAACGCCCCGTGGTCGTAGTTCAGGGAGGGGATGTTGTTGGGCGTGTCGGCGGAGGCGATGGTCGCCCCGCCGAGAACGATCGGGAGGCAGAGGGCGGAGACGGTCAGGACGCGGCGCGCAGTACGCATGGGGGAAGAGCCCTTCCAGATAAGGGTGGTGATGGTCGATCGGCCCGCCACGAAATGGCGGCCTGTCACCATCCACACACATTCGTATGCGGAGCGCGACCGGGGATGGCTGTCCGGGGCTACCGGTTCACCCGGGCCCCCCATCGCCGCCCCGAGGACGCGACGGGCCGCCGCCCCGGGCGCCGCCCACGGCCCGGCCGGGCGAGCGCCGACCGGCGACTTGACGATCGAACCGGTGCTGCTGCGATAGTGACCCGGTGCGCGTCGGCCTGCTCGGACCCCTGGTACTGGACGCCGGAGCGGGCCCGCTGCCGATCGGCGGCGCGCGGCTGCGGGCGCTGCTGGCCTGCCTCGCGCTGGACGCCGGCCGCGCCGTCCGGCCGCAGGCCCTGGCGGACGCGCTGTGGGCCGAGGCACCACCGGCCGACCAGGCGAACGCCCTGCAGTCACTGGTGTCCCGCCTGCGGGGCGTCCTGGGCGACCCCGCGCTGCTCACCTTCGGACCGGCCGGGTACCGGCTGGCCGTCGAGGCCGCCGCGGTGGACACCGCCCGGTTCGAGCAACTGGCCCGCTCCGGAAGGCACTTGCACGCGCAGGGCCGGCCGGCCGAGGCCGCCGCCGCCCTGCGGGAGGCCCTGGCCCTGTGGCGCGGCCCCGCGCTGGCGGACGTGCGCGAGGCGCCGTTCGCCGACGCCGAGGCCCGGCGGCTGGAACGGGCGCGGCTGGCCGCCCTGGAGGACCGGATCGAGGCCGACCTCGCGCTGGGCGCCGGACCGGAGCTGACCGCCGAACTCGAATCGCTGACCGCGCGGCACCCGCTGCACGAACGGCTGCACGCCCAGCTGATCCGGGCCCTGGCCGCCGCCGGCCGGGGCGCCGAGGCCCTGGCCGCCTACCAGCGGCTGCGCGCCCGGCTGGCCGACACCTTCGGCAGCGACCCCGGCCCGCAGCTGCAGGCGGCCCATCTCGCGGTCCTGCGCGGCGAGCTCCCGGCACCCCCCGACCACCGGCCGCCCCCCGACCACCGCGCGCCCGCCGACCGGCCGCCACCCCAACAGCCGCCACCCCAACGGCCCGAACCCCGCCGAGCACGGCCGCCCGGCAACCTGGACGCCCCGCTGACCAGCTTCGTGGGCCGCGAGGACGACATCCGCCGGGTGGCCGAGCTGCTCGGCCGAGCCCGCCTGGTCACCCTGGTCGGACCCGGCGGGTCCGGCAAGACCCGGCTGGCCACCACCGCCGGCCGCCGCCTCACCCCGACCGGCGGGGTGTGGTTCGTCGCCCTGGCCCCGGCCGGCCCGGCGGACGTGCCCCGCGCGGTGCTCGACGCCCTGCGCACCCGCGAGGCCGACCTGCCCGAGAACGCCGCCGCCCCGGCCCGCCGCCCCGGCACCCCCGAGGAGATCCTGGACCGCCTGACCGAGGTGCTCACACACGACGACCCGGTCCTGGTACTGGACAACTGCGAACACGTGATCGACGCGGCGGCCGCGCTGGCCGAGACCCTGCTCGGCCGCTGCCCCGGGCTGCGGGTCCTGGCCACCAGCCGGGAACCGCTGCGCATCGACGGCGAGAACCTGCACCCGGTGCTCCCCCTGGAACTGCCCGCACCCGGCTCGACACCCGAACAGGCCCGCGCCTGCGCGGCGGTCCGGCTCTTCCACGACCGGGCCGCCGCCGTGTGCCCCGGCTTCGCCGAGGAGGACGGCGCGCCGGCGGCGGCGGTCGAGATCTGCCGCCGCCTGGACGGCCTGCCCCTGGCGATCGAACTGGCCGCCGCCCAGCTGCGCACCCTGCCCGCCGAGGTGGTCGCCGCCCGGCTGGACGACCGCTTCCGGCTGCTCACCCGGGGCAGCCGCACCGCCCTGCCCCGCCACCGGACGCTGCGCGCCGTGGTGGCCTGGAGCTGGAAGCTGCTGGCCCCCGACGAACGGGCGCTGCTGGAACGGCTGTCGGTGGCGCCCGCCGGCTTCACCGAGGACGCGGCGCAGGCGATCGGCGGGCTCGCCGCCCCGCACCCCGACCACGACGCCCCGGCCCGCGACGTCCGGGAACTGCTGGCGGCGCTGGTCGACAAGTCGCTGCTGCACCCGCTCGGAGCCGCCGCCACGGGCGAGCCCCGCTACCGGATGCTGGAGACCATCCGGGAGTACGGCCTGGAGCAGCTCACCCGCCGCGGGGAGGACGGCGCCGCCCGCGAACGCCACTGCGGGTTCTTCCTCGCCCTGGCCGAGACCGCGGAGCCGCGGCTGCGCACCCGCGACCAGCTGCGCTGGCTGGCCCGGCTGTCGGCCGAGCGGGACGACCTGCTGGCGGCGATCCGCTGGGCGGTGGAGTGCGGGGACGCCGCGACGGCGGTGCGCTTCGGCGCCGCGCTGTGCTGGTTCTGGTCCATGCGGGGCTATCCGCCGGAGTCGCTGGACCTGCTGGAACGGGTGCTGGAGGTCCCCGGGCCGGCCGATCCGGCGGCCCGCGCGCTGGTGGTCGCGACGTACGAGGTCGGCACCGAGTCCATCGGCCGGCCGGAGGACAGGGCGGCCGCCTTCGGCCGGATCGAGGCGGCGATGGCGGGCGTCGACCCCGGTGCCCACCCCCTGCTGGAGCTGGCCCGGATGGCCGCGACCATCGCCGACCCGCAGCCGCCCCCGCACACGCCCGACCCCCCTGACCCTCCAGCCCCCGCGGATTCCCCGGGCCCCCCATGCCCCCCGGACCTCCCGGACGGCGGGCGCAAGGACCCCTCCAGCGGCCCGTTCACCCTGCTCGTGCGGGGCCTGCTGACCCTGCACAGCGGCGACGTCACCGAGGCGACGGGCTTCCTCGTCCGCGCGCTGGCCGGTTTCGAGGCGCTCGGCGAGCGGTGGGGCATGGCGTCCGCCCTGAGCACCCTCGGTTCGCTGCGGCGGCGCTCCGGCGACCTGGCCGACGCGCTGGCGATGAACGAGCGGGCCACCCGCTACTTCCAGGAGCTCGGGATGCAGGAGGACACGGTCGACAGCGATGTCCAGGCCGCCCTGACGCGCGCCCAGGCCGGGGACGCGGACGGCGCGCGGCGGCAGCTGGCGGGCCTGCTCGACCAGGTGGCGCAGGCCGGATGGGCCGAGCCCCGGGCCCTGGTGTGCCTGGGCCTGGCCCAGCTGGAGTGGCGGGCCGGGCGGCGGGAGCCGGCCCGCGCGCACGCCCTGGCCGCCCTGGCCCAGGCCCCCGGAGGCCAGCCGGTGCCCTCGCACCTCACCGCCCTGCTGCTGGGCGTGCTCGCGCAGCTGGACGCGGCGGACGGCCTGCCCGGCGCGGCGGTGCGCCGGCTCGACGACCCGGCGGTGCACGCGGTGCTGACCTGGAACTCGGCGGTCGCGGCCCGGATCGCCGTGGCGGCCGCCGACATCGAGCTGTGCCGCGGCCGGCCGGGGGAGGCGGCGCACCTGCTCGGCGCCGCCGACCTGCTGCGGGGCTCGGACGACCTCGGTGACACCGACGTGCGCAGGATCGCCGGGCGGGCCACGGCCGACCTGGGAGCCGCCGGGTTCGCGTCCGCGCACGCCGCGGGTGCGGCGATGACGCGGACCGAGGCCAGGGACCTGCTCTCCGCGATCATCACCGCACCCGCCCCCGTCAGCGAGCCGTAGCCGTAGCCGTAGCCAGAGCCGGAGCCGGAGCCGGGGCCGGCTTGCCGAACATGGCGCAGGTCACCGCACTCTGCAGGGCCTGGCCGGCCGCGGCGAGCTTCGCGTCGGCCCCGAACTCGAACAGGAACTCGGTCGAGATCAGGACGGTGGCCGTACGGCCGCCGGTGCCGTCGGTGAGGTTGGTGCTGGAGTACCCGGTGATCCCACCGTCGTGGGCCCAGACGGTGCCGCAGGGGGTGCGGACCGTCCCGATGCCCAGGCCGGAGCCGGGCCCGTCCACCGGGTTCTGCGGGTCCACCGGCACGGTGGTGCGCAGCTGCGCCAGCTGGGCCGCGGGCAGCAGCCCGCCGGACATCAGCGCGTTGTAGAAGCGCGACCAGTCCTGGGCGGTGGACACCACGGCCCCGGCCGCCCCGCCCCAGCCCGGGTCGTTGCCGGAGACGTCCACCCGGCCGTCGCGGTGCACCCCGGCCACGTCCTGGAACGCGGCGGGCACCTGCGCCGGCATGTGGGCGGCGTCCGGCTCGTAGCCGCGCACGTAGCGCCCGCGCCAGCTGCCGTCCGTGGCGAGGTAGGTGTGCTTCAGGTCCAGCGGCCGGGCGATCCGGTCCCGGACCAGGTCGGCGAGGCTCGCCCCGGTGACCCGCTCCAGGACGGCGCCGACCGCCGCGTAGTCGGTGTTGCTGTAGGACCACCGGGTGCCCGGCGGGAACAGCGCCGGGCGCTTGACGCCCACGGCGAGCAGTTCGGTGGAGGTCCACCGGTGCGGGTCCCTGCCGAGGATCGACGGCAGGACGGCGGGGTCCTCGGTGTAGTCGGGCAGGCCGCTGGTGTGGTTCAGCAGCATCCGCAGCGTGATCGCCCGGCCGCCGGGCACCTGGCCCGGCAGCCACGCCTCCACCGGGTCGGTCAGCGCGAGCCGCCCCTCGGCGGCCAGCTGCAGGGCGATCACGGCCATCATGGTCTTGGTGTTGGAGCCCATCCGGAACTCGTCCCCCACCGCGAGCCGCTGGTCCGCCGCGGCCCAGGGGGCCTGCTCGGCGATCTCGACGGGCCGGCCCCGGCCGTCGTCCACCCGCACCACCACCCCCGGCGCCCCGGCGGCCACCAACTGCCGTGCCAGCTTCTCCAGTTGGACCCGCTGCGCCTCGGCCCCGCCCCGGGTCGCGGCGGGCGCGGCGGCGGGCAGGGGGGCCGGGAGCGCCGGTCCGGCGGCCAGCCCCACGGCCAGGGCCGACGCCGTCAGCACGAGCGGCGCCAGCCGCAGGCGGCGCGACCACCCCGTGCGGGACGGCGAAGAGGCTGCCGAAGAAGGAGTGGAAGAAGGCGGGGGAGTGGCTGACGACATGGATGCGGTTCCCTCTGCTTGCCGGGTGATCTGGACGGCCCCAGCCTGTGGCCCGCCGCTGGCAAACCGCGCACAGCGCGCTGGCAGGCGCCCGCCGTCCACCCCGGATCCGCCGTCCACCCCGCCGTCCACCCCGCCGTCCACCCCGCCGGCACCCCGCCGTCCACCCCGGTGCCCGCCGGCACCGGGGCGAACCACGCAGCCGCGCTCGGATCAGCAGGTGCCGGCCGGGCGGTCGCGGACCACGAGGTCGTTGCGCCCGGCGGTGGCGTCCAGCCAGACCACCCGGGTGCCCTGGTCGGCGGCGGCGTGGAACTGGCTGCCCCGGTTGCAGGAGACCCGCACGGGGGTGCCGCCGCCGACCGGCAGCTGGTACAGCTTGGGCAGGGCGGCGTTCGACCAGCCGCCGCTCGGCTGGGCGCTGCGGTGCATGAAGGTGACGGCCCGGTCGGTGGCGGTGAGCTCCATGTCCGCCGGGGTGTACGGCGAGTCGGCGGAGAGCAGGTCGCGCACGCCGGAGCCGTCCAGGGCGCCGGAGCGCAGGGCGGTCGGGCGGGTGCGGTCGGCCGGGGCGGCCAGCCAGAGCAGCCGGTCGCCCGCGAGCAGCGGGGAGGCGAGGTACGGCGGGTCGGTGCCGTTCGGGGTGCTCACCGGGTACTGGGCGGTGACCTTGCCGGTGGCGGTCGAGTAGACCGTCGGCGCCTGGACGCCGGCCCCGTCCACCGTCCAGGACTCGATCCAGCCGAGCAGGCCGTCCTTGAACGCGAGGGACGTGAGGCTGTGGCCCTCGGGCAGCGGGAGTTCCACGGGCGGGGCGCCGTCGTGGGAGAGGCGGACCCGGGTGCGGCCGGTGTCGTTGTCGGTCACCGTGAAGGCGATGTCCCCGCCGGACACCTGGACGCTGCCGGGCGACTGGTCGGCGGAGTGGAACACGCTGCGCACCGGGCCGCCGGACAGCGGGCTGGTCAGTACCTCCGTCGCCCAGGTGCCGGTGGCGTCGGGGCCGATCGCCAGCCAGGCGGCGGACTTGCCGTCGGTGGCGGCCCAGCCGTGGATCCGCCCGTCGTCCGGGCTGAGCCGGATCGGGGTGCCGGGGGAGGTGGTGGAGCCGGTGTACAGGGCCGTCGCGCCCTTGCCGTTCGGGTCGGTGTTGCCCATCACCCAGTGGCCTCCGCCCGCGGCCGGTCCGACCGGGGCGGAGGTGCCGGGCAGCAGCGGGCGGGTGTCCGTCCCGAGCCGGCTCTGCCAGCCGGCCTTGATCCCGTGGGCGTCGAACGCGGCCGCCACCTTGCGCAGTTCGGCCTTGCCGAGCTTGAGCGACTTCCCTGCGGCGAGCACCGCGTCGCGCCCGGCCACGAAGTCGTCCAGCGGGGTGAGGTATTCGGCCATCGCCCGGTAGACGAGGCGGTCGGCGGTGAGCGGGTCGAGGGTGCGCCGGATGTCCCACAGCGCGCCGCTGAAGATGGTGGAGTTGAGGTGCGCGCCGCCGTTGTCCAGGTCGAGGCCGGCGCCGAGGTAGTCGTCCACGGTGGTGCGGTGGTCGTCCAGGCGGCGGTTCGCGCAGTCCTGGGGGGTGCCGGTGCGGCACAGGTTCTCGCCCATCAGCGCGGCCGCCGGGTCGTCCATGGACATGCCGCGGGCGGTGACCTCGATGGCGTTGCCGAAGTAGTCGGCCAGCCCCTCGTTCATCGCGCCGGACTGGCCGTCGCCGATCAGGTTGGCGGTGTGCGAGATGACGCCGTGGGTCATCTCGTGCCCGGCCACGTCGAGGGCGGCGGAGAACGGCAGGAACCGGGCGTTGCCGTTGCCGTAGATCATCTTCTGCCCGTCCCAGGCGGCGTTCGGGAAGGGCTTGCCGCGGCTGCTCACGTTCACCACGGAGACGATCGGGCCGCCCTTGCCGTCCAGGCCGTCGCGGCCGAGCCGGTCGTGGTAGAAGCCGTACACGGCGGCGGCGTTGAGGTGGGCGTCGGTGGCGCCGCTGGTGCCGGTGGAGGCGGGGAAGTCCGGGCCCGGGGAGGCGACGGGCAGGCTGCCGTCGGGCAGCCGGCCGCTGACCTCGTAGTAGTCCCGTCCGGTCGCGTCGTAGGTGGTGATGGTGGCGGGCCGGGTGAGGTCGACGAGTTGGTAACTGCCGTCCGGCTGGCGGGATATGTTCACCAGCACGGTACGGCCGCGCAGGTCGGGGGCGGTCCCGGTGGCGGGCTCGGCGGCGGCGGTGCCGCGGGCGGCGCCGGCCGCTGTGTCGTCGGCGCCGCCGACCTGGTACGGGGCCGAGGCGTCGTGGGCGAGGGCGACCACGCCGAGCGTGGCGTCCGCGTAGACCTCGCGGACCGGCGGCTCGCCGTTCCCCTGGTCGGCGGTGTGCACGGTGAAGTGCCGGGCGAGTCGGCCGGTGCCGCCCGGCAGGACGACCAGGCCGCGGTCCTCGGCGGTGGCCCCGGCCCGGGCGCGCGGGTCCTGGATCGAGCCGAGCGCCAGCTTGCGCAGCACCGCGTCCGGCACGGCGGGGGCGGTCGGCGCGGTCAGCCCGGTGAAGTACTTGCCGCCGACCGACTCGACGCGCTGGCCGGCCCCCTCGCCGGTGAGGCGGACCAGGTACTGGCCGCCGAGCACCGGTATGCCGCCGTGGTACTGCTGGAACCTGACGGTGCGCCGGTCGGCGGCCGTGCGCTCGACCGCGAGCTCGGCCAGCTGCCCCGGGTCGACCCGGTACCGGTCCGCGTGGGCCGCGAGATGGGCCCGGGCCGCCGCGACCGGAGCGCCGGGCGCCGCCTCGGACAGCCCGGTCACCAACTGCGGGGCGCCGGTGCCCTCCCCGGCCACCAGGCCGGGGACGGGATCGGACTCGGCGCTCGGGCCCGGTGGCGCGGCCAGGGCGGGGGAGGCGGTCACGGTGAGCGCCAGTGCCAGACCCAAGGCGGCGCCCGAGCCGAGCACCCTGGCCACTGAACGGGAACGGTGGTGCACTGCGGTCCTCCACGGAAATCGGCAGTGACGGCAGCACGACAGAGCTGCCTTTCACGGAGGAACGGGGCACCGGACAGGCCCGGTTCAGCCGCTTGCCGCCGCCGCCGGTCGTTTGCGCGAGCCCGCCATCGCCGTCCGTCCCGTCCCCGACGGCCCCGGCCGTCGGCACGCCCCGGGGGCCGACGGCCGGCCCGCCGCGGCCACCTCGTCGAAGGCCCGCCGCGGGTCCGCGGATACGGCACCCGATCGGGTGCGGAGCCCACCCGCCCGGACCATTGCGCATCTCACCCGACCGCCCGGCAGGGGGTGCCCGGGATCAGCCGATCCGTGATCCGGGCCGGCTCTCCTCGCGCCACTGCCGTACGGAGCGCACGATGTCCTGGCCGATCCGCTCCAGGAGGGCCGCGGCGTCGTCCATCCGGGCGCCGGCCGGGGTGCCGGGGCCGAGGGTTTCGGCGCCCTGGCGGGCGATGCCGGCGAGCGTCGTGTTCCGCTCGGCGCTGGCCAGCAGTGCCCGGTACCAGACGTCGTCGTCGATGACGTACTGCTCCCGGCGCTGCTGTTCGCCGCGTTCGCGGCGGATCAGTGCCTGGCCTTCCAGGTAGCCGACGGCCTTGGAGACGGCGGCCGGGCTGACCTGCAGCCGTTGCACCAGTTCGCCCGCGGTGAGGCTGCCGTCGTCGGTGACGTACAGGCAGGCGAGGACCCGGGCGGCCATCCTGGGCAGGCCGCTGTGCACCAGCAGCTCGGCCAGCTCGTCGGCGAATTCGCGGACGGCCTGCGGGTCGCGGCCCTCGGCCGGCGGTGTGGCGGCGGCGGTCCGTCGGGCGGTCGTGCCGCTGCGGCGGGAGCGCTGCGCGGTGGCGCGCTGGGCGTGTTCGGCCCGGTAGTCGGAGGGCCCGCCGTTGCGGGCGATCTCGCGGGTGACGGTCGAGGTCGGCCGTTCGAGCTGCCGGGCGATCTCGCCGTAGCCCAGCCCTTCGGCCAGTCCGGCGGCGATCCGGTGGCGGTCCTGCGGGGTCAGCCTGGCTCCGGGCATCCGTCCTCGTCTCCTTCCGTCGCCTGAACAGTACCCGTCCGCCCGGTCCCCCGTTGCAATGGACCCGCACGGTTCCGCCGCACCCGCCGGGCGAGTCATGACAAGGAGAAACCCGCGCTGACCTGCAAATCTACCCATCACCAGCAGAGCCGTCATTGACCACTGCGTGAACTCGTCCGGGGCTCCCTCCCGCCCCGCGGGCACCACACCGAGGGGGCGCCGCCGGCGGAACCACCACCCGTGCAGCCGTCACCCCCGCCCCTACCCCGGTGTCACGGCAGCGCGGCCGCCTTGCGCAGCAGCACCGCCCGCTCGCGGGTGTTGCGGCACAGCCGGGCGGCGAGCTCCAACTCGGCGCGGGCCTCGGCGGTGCGGCCGAGCCGGGTCAGCAGTTCGCCGCGCACGCCCGGGAGCAGGTGCGAGCCCGAGAGCCGGCCGGAGGCGGCGAGCTCGTCGACCATGTGCAGCGCCTGCTGGGGTCCGTCGGCCATGGCGACGGCCACGGCCCGGTTGAGTTCGACGACGGGGGAGGGGGCCACGCGGCCGAGTGCCTCGTAGAGGAGCACGACGCGTTCCCAGTCGGTCTCCGGCACCGAGGGCGCCACCGCGTGGCAGGCGGCGATCGCGGCCTGGAGGCCGTAGGGGCCCAGGCCCCGGCCGGTGGCGGTGGCCCGGCCGAGCGCGGCCAGGCCGCGGTGGATCGCGGAGCGGTCCCACCGGCGCCGGTCCTGGTCCTCCAGGAGCACCGCCTCCCCGTCGGGTCCGGTGCGGGCCGGGAAACGCGCGGCGGTGAGTTCGAACAGCGCGAGCAGTGCGCACGCCTCCGGTTCGGCGGGCAGCAGGGCGGCCAGCGTCCGGGCCAGCCGGAGTGCCTCGTAGGCGAGGTCGGGGCGCAGCAGGTGGTCGCCGGCGGTCGCGGTCGAGCCCTCAGTGAAGATCACGTACAGGACGCTCAGAACCGCGCCGAGCCGTTCGCGCCGCTCCTGGGCCGGCGGCAGTTCGAACGGCACGCGCGCGGCGGCGATCGTCTTCTTCGCCCGGGTGATCCGGGCCTGGACGGTCGCGGTGGGCACGAGGAACGCCCGGGCGATCTCCTCGCTGGACAGGCCGCCCACCACGCGCAGGGTGAGCGCGACCCGGGCCTCGGGGGAGAGCACCGGGTGGCAGGCGGTGAACATGAGCGCGAGGACATCGTCGTCGACCCGGTCGGGGTCCCAGGGGAGCTCGTGCGGCGGGTCGGACGCGGTCGCCGGGCCGGAGCTGAACTGGCCCTCGGCGAGCCGGCCCGCGAGCAGGGTGTAGCGCTCGTCGAGGGCCGAGGCGCGGCGGAAGGCGTCGACGGCCCGCCGCCGGGCGGTCGTCAGCAGCCAGCCCACCGGGCTGGCGGGCACGCCGTCGCGCGCCCAGCTGACGAGTGCCTCGGCGAGGGCCTCCTGGGCGACGTCCTCGGCGAGCGCGAAGTCCCCGGTGTAGCGGGCCAGTGCGCCGACGATCCGGGCGGACTCGATCCGCCAGAGGGCCTCGGCGGCCCGCCGGGCCGATTCGGTGCTCGGCGGGCCGCCGGGGGTGGTGGGCATCAGTGCTGGCCGGTCCGCTCGCGCCAGGCCCGCTCCTTGGCGATCCACTCGTTGTCCTGCGGGAACTCCTCGATGCCCGGCACGCGGCGGATCTCGACCTTCGAGCCGGTGACGGCCGGGAGCCGCTTGGCCCACTCGACGGCCTCCTCCTTCGACGCGACGTCGATCACGTAGAAGCCGCCGAACAGCTCCTTCGTCTCGCCGTACGGGCCGTCGGTGACCACCGGGGTCTGTCCGCCGAAGTCGACCACCACGCCCTGGGAGGGGTCGTCCAGTCCCTCGGCGGCAACGAGCACGCCCGCCCGGATCAGTTCCTCGTTGAAGCGGCCCACCGTCTCGAGCATCTCCTCGAAGGGCGTCTCCATCATCTTGGCGACGCTCTCGTCGGTGCCCCGCATGATCAGCATGTACTTCGACATCGTCACTCCTTGCTCGGGGGCCGTCTTCGGGCCCTCTCCATCCCAGGTCGAACGGCGCGGCCGCGGATCGACACGGCGGGCGGATCCGGGCCGCTTTTTTCGACGGACGCCACCTTCCCGCAGGTCGCCGCCCCCCCACACCTGGAGGTGCTCACCCCTGGCGGTGCTCCCGCCTGGCGTTGCTCACACCCGGTGGTGCTCACCCCTGTCGGTACGCGGCCGTCGCGATCTCGGCGAACGAGCGGACCAGCGGGTTGGTGTCGCCCTCGTTCCACGCCGCGACCACCGGGCTGGGCGCCATGTCGGCCAGCGGCACCACGGCCAGGTTCTCGGGCAGGTCGTGTCCGAGCGGGGCCAGTCCGACGGTGCTGTTCCAGAGCACGGCCTGGAGGCACTCCTGGACACCGCGCACCACGGGGCCCTCGCGCGGGGCGCCGCCATTCCAGTACGACTGCCACAGGGGGTCGGTTCCCGGGGGGAACTGGAACCAGCGGCGGTCGGCCAGGTCGGCCAGTTCCAGGCGGCCGCGCCGGGCCAGCGGGTCGTCGGCGCGCAGGACCGCGCCGACCGGGTCGGTGCGCAGCACGCGCACCGCCAGGGCGGTGGCGTCGAACGGCGCGCGGGTCAGCGCGACGTCGACCAGCGCGGCGCGCAGCCCGCAGGTCGGGTCGGTCAGGTCGGTGTCGCGCACGCGGATCTCGACGCCGGGGTGGCTGCGGCGGAAGGCGGCCGCCAGCCTGGTGATGCCGGGGTCGGTGCCGTCGCCCAGGATGCCGACGGTCAGGGTCGCGGCGCCGGCCGCCGCGGCCACGCGCGCCCGCAGGCGCTCGGCCCGCCCGAGCAGGTCCCGCGCCTCCTCCAGCAGCACGGCCCCCGCCGGGGTGAGGGCGACGCCGGCGGGGGAGCGGGTGAACAGCAGGGCGCCGCTCTCCTCCTCCAACCGCTTGATCGCCCGGCTCAGCGGCGGCTGGCTCATGTGCAGGCGGGTCGCGGCCCGGCCGAAGTGGAGTTCCTCGGCGACCGCCACGAAGTAGCGCAGGGTACGTAGCTCCACGCTGCGACGATACCCCCCGGGTATCGGCGTGGCGCAACAGGTCTTGGACACCGGCCCGGCCCCGGCGGTGGACTCGGACCATGACCGACACAGCGAAGACCAGCGAACCGCAGGCCGGCCCCACCGTCTCGGTACTCGCCCCCGGCGACGGCGAGACGATCGTCCTGGGCACCACGCGCATGCGCGTCCTGGAGGACGGCAGCCACACCGGGCACCGCCTGGCGATGACCGAGTCCCTCCTCGCCCCGCACACCCCCGGACCGCCGCAGCACCGCCACGCCCGCCACGACGAAGCCTTCTACGTCATCTCCGGCACGGTGCGCTTCACCGTCGGCGACCAGCACCACGACGCGGGCGCGGGCACGTTCGTGATGGTCCCGCCCGGCGCCCCGCACACCTTCGCCAACGTGAGCGACCACAGCGCCGTCATGCTCAGCGTCTTCACCCCCGACCTGTACCTGCAGTACTTCCGGGACCTGCGGGACGCAGCCGCCGCCGGCACGCCGCCGACCCCCGAGGCCGGCCTGCGCACGATGAGCCGCTACGCCACCGAGCCCGCCGCCGACGATGACCGTGAAAGGACGTCATGACCATCGCCTACTGGCTCCTCGCCACACCGCTCGCCGCCTTCTACCTCTACGCCGGCGCACTCAAGGCGACCCGCGACCGCGACCGGCTGCGCCCGATGATGGCCTGGGTGGACCGCGTGCCGCTGCCCGCGGTCAGGACGCTGGGAGCGGTCGAACTCCTGGGCGCCGCCGGCCTGCTGCTGCCGCCGGCGGCCGGCGTCGCACCGGGCCTGGCCGCGGCCGCGGCCACCGGGTTCGTACTCCTGCAGACCGGCGCGATCGCCGTACACCTGACCGGCGGAGACCGCCGTATCGCGCTCAACGCCGCACTCCTCACCGCCGCGGCGGCCACCACCTGGCCGGCCACCACCATGATGTGACCGGCCCCCACCCCCACCCCGCCCCTCCGTTCAGCCCCCGCCCCGTCCCGTCCGCAGGGCCCCGGTACGTAGACCGCGCCAAGTTCACGGTTTTCCACGATGCCCGAGCGTGCCGGTGGCGTGTCAGCCTGTGACTGCCACCGCATCCCGCAGCCGGGTCGGGGCGGGGCCGATCCGCCGCAGGTGGCCGGCCGTTCACGTGGAACGCCCAGAAGGGATATTTGTCATGCACAGGCAAATTCGTTCGGCTTCGCTCTGCGCCGCGATCGCCGCCGCGGTCCTGGTCGGCGGCACCGCCCAGGCGTCCGCCGCCGTAGCCTCCCCCGCCCGCGCACACGTCTCGGCGACGCCCGCCGTCCAGGACAGCGCGTCGGCGTCCGCGATCTGGCGCTGGGCCGGCCGGTACGACTCGTTCGTCGAGGCGCAGGCGGCGTACTACGTGCTGTACGGCCTCGGGAGCGCCGTCGCCCAGCTGATCGAAGAGGTCATCGTCGACGGCGCGAAGAGGTGGGAGCTCTACATCCAGTGAGCCCCCCCGGCGCCGGCACCGAGCCGCGGCGCCCCCGGATGAGAACACGGCGGGCGCGACCCGGCGCCCGCCCGTCCAGCCCCGAAGAGAGATTGGTGGACCCATGCGACGCACGACCCCCAGGACCGGCCTGTCCCGCACGGCCGCAGGCGCTCTGACCGCCGTGCTGATGGCGGCCGGAGCCCTCACCCTCGCCCCGGCCGCGCAGGCCGCGACCGGACACGGCGGCCCGCAGGCGACCGCGGACGGCCTGGCGGGGATCACCGCGGCCCGCTCCACGCAGGTCACCCTGTCCAACCACACCGCGTACGGCCTGACCAAGACGTGGGAGAAGCTCGACCACGGCTGCTGGACGAACAACATGCTGCCGCCCGACTACATCCCCACCGGCAAGGAGCCCAGCTTCGCGAGCGAGTCCTGCGGGGCCGGCACCGGGACGGAGGGGAACATCACCTACGGCTTCGCCGGCGGCGAGATCAAGATCTACTGGAACAACCCCTACGTCGGCAGCAACGGCTACAGCTGCTCCGTCCCGGCCGGGTACGCCTGCTACAAGAGCGGCGGCAGCGGGAACAACGCCGGCGTCAAGTTCGACGTCTGGCCGGCGTCCCGCTCGGCCGGGGCCGACACCGCCGACGCCGTGGTGCCCGGCGTCACCGCCGCCCGCAGCACGAGCATCAACCTGACCAACAACTCGGGCAAGCTGCTCGTCCGTTCCGGCTCCAGCCTGCGCTGGGGCATCTGGTCCGACAACATGCTGCCCCCCTCCATGGTCCAGCCCGGTGTCACCGCGAAGTGGGCGAGCGAGTCGGACGGCTTCATGACCGGCACGGAGGGCGAGGTCACCTTCGACGTGTCCGGGGAGAGCAACAAGGTCAGGGTGTACTGGAACAACCCCTACACCGGCAGCAACGGCTACAGCTGCTCCGCCCCGTCCGGGTACAAGTGCACCTGGCAGGGCGGCAGCGGCGACAACGCCGCGATCTCCTTCAACCTGTCGAAGTCCTGATCACGCCGGACCGAACCAACGCCCCCGCCCGGGTCACGTCCCTGCGTGACCCGGGCGGGGCGCTCAGCCCCGGCCCACCGCGGCCTGCCCTGCTCGCGGCCCTGCTGCCGCCGCCCGCCGGCCCGCGCCCCCTACCGCCCTTGCCTACCACCCCTGCTGGCCCTGCCGCCCCTGCCTGCTGTCCCTACCGTTCCAGGACCGCCACGAGCTGGGTACGCCGGGCGATCCGCAACTTCCGGTAGGCGTTGGTGAGATGGGTCTCCACGGTGCGGCGGGTGAGACACAGCGCGGAGGAGATCTGGGCGTTGGTGTGCCCCGCCGCCGCCAGCTTGGCCACGCGCCGTTCGGCAGGCGTCAGCGCGTGCCCGCCGTTCCTGTTGCGCACCCCGCCCTCGCGCAGCGCCCCCGCCGTCAGGTCGAGGAGGCGACCGGCGGCGGGCGCCTGCCCGGCCTGCGCAGCGGGTACGGCCAGCCGCAGGGCCACCGCGTGCGCCTCGCGCAGCGTGTCCCGGCCCTTGCGGCCGTTGCCCGCCCCGATGTGGGCCCGGCCGAGATCGACCAGGGTCTCCGCGAGTTCCACCGGCGCGCAACCCGCCCTGAGCAGTTCGGCGCCCTCGGCCAGCGAACACAGGGCCAGCCTGCCGCCCACGGCCGCGGCGTACGCCCGCAGCGCCCGGCCCACGGTACGCGCGGTGCCCCACGTCCGGGCGTGGCGCAGTTCCTCCTCGGCGAGCTCGCGGGCCTCCTCCCGCCGCCCGAGCCGTACCAGGGCCAGTGCCGCCCCGGAACGCCACGGGGTGGCGACCGGGCTGACGAAGCCGTGGGCGCTCTGGCCGGCTCCGCAGAGCAGGTAGTCGTCGAGGGCCGCCTGCCAGCGGCCGTCCGCAGCGTGCAGCAGGGCCCGTGCGTAGCCGAGCTCGTTCCACTCCCAGGAACTGTCGCCGCCGCACGCTCCGGCCAGCGCCACGGCCTCCCACGCCCCGGCGCGCCGACCGCTCTCGTGCCGCGCGGTCGCCACCATGGCCGCCAGGTGCGGCAGCCGCACGCCCTGCCCGGCGGTCGCCTCCACCAAGGGGGCGTTCTCGGCGACGACGCGCTCGAACTCTCCCGCCCACAGCGCCGCCTCGGCCCGGACGCTGAGCAGGCACTGCAGGCCCACGTCCGTCAGATCCGGGGGAACGGGCGGGACGGGCAGGCACAGGCCGGCCAGCTCGCGCGCCTCCTCCAGGCAGTCCGCCCACTGCAGCAGGGTGGCCGCGCTGCCGAGCCAGGCGGTCCGCAGGCGCGGGTCCACCGGCCGGGCCAGCCGCGGGCGCACCCGGGCGAGCGCCTCGGCGGCCGAGCAGAGGCCGGCCCCGGCCTCGTACTCGGTGATCAGACCGCACACCAGCGGCTCGATGGCGGGCGGCGCGGTCGGGGCGAGCGCGCGCAGGCCGGCGACGGCGCCGCGCCAGGCGTCGTTGTCGTGCGAGGAGACGAGCGCGGCCAGGGCCTGCAGCACCTGGACGAGTTCGCCGTCATCGGCGCCGCGACCGGCCTGGTGGAGGACCCGCAGCGCGGTGTCGGGATCGCGGCCCGCCACGAGGGCCGCGCTCAGGGCGGTCGCCGCCCTCGCCCGCTCCCGCAGATCACTGTGCAGCTCCACCCCGGTGTGGAGCCTGCGGATACCGGCGGTCGCGTTGTCCGCGAGCTCCAGCGCGCCCAGGCGCATGCTGAGGGCCGCACGCCGGTCCGGATCGAGCGGCCCGCTCAGGGCGTGACGCAGATACGCGGCGGACTCCGCGACCCGCCCGGCACGCACCGCCTCCTCGGCGGCCTCGGCCAGCGAGCGGACCATCCACACCTCGCCGGGCCGCTCCACGCGCAGCAGCCGGGAGGCCACGGCGGTCGCCGGCGCACCGCTCTCGTCCAGCAACTCCGCGACGCGCGTGTGCAGCGCCGCGATCTCCCGCGGCTCGGCGGCGGCGAGCACGGCCTCCCGCGCCAGGGGGTGGCTCAGCAGCCGGTCCAGACGGCGCACCGACCGCTCGTCCGGCGACCGCCTGGACGAGCAGAGACCGGCGAGCTGACGGCGAAGCCCGGGGTCGCCGGCCACCCCTTCCTCCGCCGCGACGGCGAGAGCCAGACAGGCCTGACGCAGACACGGATCGACCCCCCGCCCCAGCCAGCCGGCGATCGCGTCGCGATAACGACTGCGCGAGCGCGCGGACGGCGGGCGGGGCAGCGGCCCGTCACCGAGATCGGCGACCAGCGCCCGCACCAGCGCCGGGTTCCCGGCCCCCGCCCCGACACACGTCACGACGTCCTCCCGGCCCAGGCCGGCACCCCGGGCGATACGCACGACTGCGGACACACTCAGAGCACGCAGAACGACCGACACACCCGCAGGAGAAGGAAAGGGCCCCGGACCGGACGGGTCGCCGCACTCGGTGACCACCAACAGGACGGGAATCCCGGCGATGCGCCGGGCCAGGTAGCCGATCCAACGCCGGGACGGCTCGTCGGCGTGATGGAGGTCGTCCACCGCGAGCAGCACCGGCCGCTCGGCCGCCCAGCGGGCCAGCCGCATCACCCACCGGTGGAACAACCGCTGCTCGCGCGCCCCGGCCGGCACCGAGAACGGAACGGCCCCGTCGTCCGCGAAGAGCTGCCGCACGAGCCCGAACGCGAACCCCGCCTCCTCCGGCACACCCCGCACCCGCCCCACCCGCATGGCACCGCCGTCCGCCTCCTGTCGCACCACCGCCTCCAACGCGGCGCTGCGCCCCATGCCGGCCACCGGCGCCGAGAGCAGGACCGCGCGCCCGCTGCCCGCCCGCGCGGCCGCCCCGGCCACCGCGGCCGCGTCCAACACCTCGTCGCGCTCCAAGAGCATTCGCGCCCCTTCCCCTTCGTCCTGTTCATCCCGCGACGCCGCCCCGGGCCGTGCGTCACCCGTCCGGGCACCGGCTTCCGCGGCCGTCGCGGCCGTATCTCCACGGCAATGCCGCGGCCCCCGGTTTGATCTTCACCCCCATACGGCGCACGTCAGCCCGCCGCACGGAAAACGGCGTGATCGCGTTCATGACAGAGCTTGATCCCGCCGCTTTTATCACGTTTCACCTACGAACTTTCCACCCACGACACAGGCACAGCAGCAGAAACCAACCCGAGACCACCGACCACCACCCACACCCCAGTTCGTGCCGATACAGGCTGCCCCTCCCACCGACGCGGACAATTCCGAGACCCACGCCAGCACGCCCCACCCCCGACGTCTCCCCGCCGCCACACCCCAACGATTCCGGCAGACCCGAACCGACGCCCCCACCCAACCCACGATGACGAATCCCGCCAACCCCCGGCTAATGCCCACGCAACACACCGGACGAGAACGACGAGCAGGAGCGCGGGCCGCTCGGCGACGTCCGCAGCCAGGTCCGCCGCCGGGCGGCCGGGACGACCCTGGAGACCATCCAGCAGGCCCTGCACCGGGCCCGGGAGAACGAGCGCGTCGCCAACTCCCGGCCCCGGTCCCAGCCTCCGAGGGAACTGCTGGTCTCCGGCCATGAAAATATCCTCAGCGGCCGCACGTCCCGCCTCCTGTAACCATCGCGTGGGTGCACTCGTTGGCCCGAGATGAAAGAAGATGATCCCGCCGAAGGGAAACCCGCCATGGCATGCGACGCCCCATGGATTGAGAAGCGGCGTTACGAGTACGCCGGCGGCCGCTACGTAGGCTGCGGAAACTGCGGCGGGGACTTGTGCACTGCCTGCAGGTCTAACCATCTACAGCCGAGCGACGTGCACTTTGAGTTCAACGACGACAACACCTGCCCGGACTGCAGTCCACGACGCTGACCAAAGCCACGGAACCGTCCGGTCGGTGGCAGGGCGCAGTGCGTGATCCGTGCACCTCGAAGAGGTCAAGGAAGACATCTCTCCCGAAGAGGGGCGTCATGGCGCCCGTCCAGTTCGTTCTGCAACTCCCTGCCGGGGCCGTCGCCGACCCGCCCGGCCCGCAGACCGACCAGCCCGCCCATACCGTCCGCCCTGCCCGTCCCGGGCCGCTGCGGGGCGCGCCCGGCCCACCGCCCGGGGGCGCCGAGCAGGGCCGTGAAGGAGCCTGGTCCGGTCATCGTGGTGACCGGGCCAGGTCGTATGGCGTGCATGATCCCGACGGTGCGGTCCTGCGAGCCGGTCCGGCTCGCAGGCCTGGACCTGACGTTCGGTGAGGGTCGACTGTCGGCCTCCTGCGACGACCCGCGGGCCGAGGGCGTTCGAGTATCTCGACGGTGGCCGGGCTCTCCTCTCGGCGGCCAATCGTAGGTCCACTACCGAGCGGACCCCGGTACCGAGCGGACCCCGGCGGCCGCCGCGTCGACCAGCGCTCGCAGGTCGGACCCGGGCCCCAGAGCGAGGGCGCTCCGCGGTACCGTCAGGGTGAACCCGTCCCGGCCGCCTCCGCCGCGCCGGGCCCGGACGTCAACACGCTGCTCACCCCGTCACTCAAAGCAGCGATTCCACCCATGCTTGATGTGAATTTCCCATCAGTAGTGGATAGGGTGCCTGTATGGCGCTCAGTACGTTGGAAACGTTGCGGCTGACCATCGCGGCGATCAGGCAGCGCACGGGGGAGAGTCAGCGGGAACTCGCGACCGCGCTCGATCTGACCCAGGACAAGGTCTCCCGCCGCCAGTCCGGGGCGCA